>JAZSBW010000186.1:0-6334 GCA_045602585.1 Clostridia bacterium | reverse complement strand
CAACATACTGACATCGCTTTTCAAGTGGTGTCAGTTTTGTTTTTAGTTGTATTCTTTCATTGTTGTAAAATAAATATATTCATCTATGAGCAAGCGTGCTTCCTCATAGGTTTGAAGTTTTGTACGATAAATACACTTGTTTTCACTTCCTTTCTGTGAGCGAGAGAAAATCCCGCAGTAATTCATTCTCCATTTTTAAGCGTTTGTTCTCACACTTATACTCTTGCAATGTTTTTGCAGGTTTTCTGCCCCTAAATCTTGGAACTCCCTGTATTTCCTTTTGTCGTTCTTGATACAGGAGATTCCAAACAACCTTCTTCTCTGCTAATCCAAATTTTTCTGCTATTTGTTGTTGAGTTTTACCTTGGGATGAAAGTTCTTTAATAACTGGTAGTAAATCCCTTACCTTTTCATATTTTCTTGGCATAACAAAACCTCCTATGGTAGTTTTTATTCTACCATAGGAGGCTCTTTTTTTCTATTGTCCGTTTTTACTGGACCTGTTGAGTACCCGGGACTTCTTTTTGTTTTCAATATTGTAACAACAAGGCAATTACTTATTGGCATATACTAATCGCATTATCAAAAAATTAGTTGTTAATTAATTTGATTTTTTCTTTTACTTTTTCCGCATCCGATTTGCATATGTATCCTGCTTCCATATAAAATTCCAATGTTTCGTTTGCGTCAAGCACTTTTAACTGACCGTTATTTTTGGCATTATCATATCCTAGATGCTCTGCCGTTGCAGGAAGCACCATTCCCATAGAATCCTCATTATTAGTTCTGGATATCCACCGAACACCATTTGTTAAAACATCTGCAGGGTGCGACACATAGCATGCGCCATCATCGGTATATTGCATTGTATATGCTCTGCCGTTTTCATCAGATTCGTACCTGATTCCAAAGCATATTTCAGGATCATAGCACTGACCTTCAGCGCCCACTTTATTCATAATTGTAAGGTCTTTTTCAAGATTATCCATATAATCTGTAAGGGCTTTTGAACCGTCCGCTCTGTATATCTTGATATGCTCTGCATCATATTTTGCACTGGCAATCAATTCTGCACCATCAAAAGGTCTGAAGTTAATATGGCATAAATACATATATTCCATCGGATACGCACGCAAATTTTCCAGTTTAACATTAATTTTGAAAAGACTGCTATCCTCGTAAAGTTTGATTTCAGGAGAGAATCTGTATTTCCTTATAAACGCAGTATCGTGATTAAGTTCACCGCCCAAGCAGATATATTTTCCGTTATTATCTTCGCCAAAATAAATATACGCGCTGTCATATTCAGCATTTGGAATTTCCCCGTGATGCGGATGTGTTGCATCAGGAGCGCCAAATGAAATCACACCGCAATGATACAAAAAGCCACCGTAGTTTTCGAGGTATGTCATAGTGTTTTGCGGTTCTTTTACTGTAGTCTGCATAGAAATTTCTTTGCCATCCACCTTGAAATGCCAGATTTGCTGTCCTTTGAAGGGCGTGAATATAAATGAGCATTTTTTGTTTTCTATTTCCAACGCTTCTACGCCCGAACTGTACTTGAATGCTTTGATTTTGAAATCCCCGTATATTATAAAATCTTTCTTAATCTCCGTGAAAAAGTTTTTTTGCAAATTTATCTTCATATTTTCACCTCACCAAATAAAAAGGGGCATTCCAATAAAAGGTATGCCCCCGCTAATTAATTATACAATCTTCTTCTCTAAGTATTCAAGAGATTTTTTAACCATTTCGTCACCAATTTCAGTAGATGCCTCTGCAGCACTTTTTGTAAACCAGTGATTAATGTCACCAAGTCTGTCAAGTTTAACAGCATCGGGATAAAGTGACATAAGTATAGAGCACTCGTACTTGCCTGCATGGTCATAACCTGTCGCATTCTGCACTTCTGTACTCATTGTGGGTATAACCTTAATCCAAGAGAACGGATCATCACCGCCGCCAAGATTTTCATAATAAGAAGCGTAGTTTTCACTCCCCCACCAGCCTCTACCTTGAGTTTTTTCAAGGTAACGCATTGTGGCGCGTTTTGCCGCTTTCATATACGAAAGTGTCATCGGCATAGGGGTTTCCTGTTCAAACTGGTGATGGATTACAACGTAAATATTACGTAAACCTGCGTCAAGCATATTCATAAAAATCTGGAACAGATATGCCTCAAACACATCTTCTTCAATATGCACAGTACCGCTTGTTTCGTCAGCAACGGCATAACTTGAAGGGCTGTAATAAATTGTAGGCGCAATCATAATTTCTTTCTTTTCAGCAAGTTTCTTGATTAAGCCCTCTGCAATCAGAGTATCGCAACCATATGAGCAATGAGGACCGTGATACTCAACAGTACCTCCGCAAATTACGAAAGGAATACGATTTTCTTTGACATTATTAAGTTCTTTAGGAAAACTCATATTATATTCCATTATTTACACCTCATTCTGTATATGCGAGAGTTGTATAGAATGCAAGATTCGGCTGAGTATTATCAAGTCTGCCGTACTGTACTACAATCTCGCAGTTAGATGTTAATTTCATAGCATACTGAGTTTCAAGCGGAACCTCAAAGCCGCACATATCATCAATATTATTTGTTCTGAAGCAACGCACTCTACCTGCTTTAACCGTCCATTTGATATCCTCGTATGCATCTTTATCCGTAAAGAAAAGTTTTACGGCAATTTCAGCGTCTACGTCGCTGTCATTTACTATTATAACAGATTCATGGCCTTTTGCAACCCCCTCACCTGCCGGTGGAAGTTCGCAATCGGGAATAATCCATACTTTCTTTCCTATTTTATTACACATCGAGTTCTATAATTCCTTTCTTGAGGTAATCTGTCATCTTGCGGCAGCCGTCTTTAGTGATAGCAGCACCAATTTCCCACCTGCATCCAAAACCGTTGCCCATGATAAATGTATCAACCTGGAATGTCATATTCTCTTCGAGTTTGTAGTTTGAGTCTGTTTCCATCCATGGTGGCTCAACCTCAATCATACCTGTTCCGTGACAAGGTCCGTATACATAACTTTCCTTAAAGCCGTTATCAACATACATATTATAGAAGCCCTTAGCAACGTCAGATGCCATAACGCCTGCCTTAAGTTGGTCAATTGTCCAGTCATGAGCCTGCTTACAGAATTCAACAACTCTACGTCTTTCGCCTTCAAGTTTACCCATAACAACCGGCAGACCGATTGCAGGTGAGTAACCGTCAATTTTAGCGGAAAGGTTTAACTGAACAATATCGCCTTTGTTAATTGTTCTGTAACCGGAACGGCTGATAGCGTGACTTGTTGATTTTTCACTGAATACGTACATAGGTAGACCTTCGTACTCTGCACCTTCTTCATAGATAACGCGCTGAGCGATACCTACCATCTGTAATTCTGTTACACCGGGTTTTAAGTTACGTATAACTTCGTCTGTTGCAAGGTCAACAATTCTGAAACCTTCCTGAATACAAGCGAGTTCGTTAGCGCTCTTGATTTTGCGGAGTTCTACCATAATATCGTTGCATTTAACGATTTCTGCATCAGGATAACTGTTTTTAAGACCTTCGTATATAGGAAGTGTGCACTCAACATAACTACCAAGACCGATTTTAATGTTTTTGCCTGTTACACCGATTGCCTTGAAAACATCTTCAAATGTGTTTGCTTTAAGTTCAGGGTATGAGGGGTCAGCAGATTCTCTGAACTCTCTCAGGCAGAACACCTTGTCAATTTTACCAACGTCCTGAGCAAAGATAATGCACTCGGGACCCACCATAAGTGCAGCATCGCCGTTTGCAGCAATTGCAACACCGGCACGTTCAAATAATGGCCAGAAGCCACTGAAATATCTTGCATTAGCGTAGTCTGATTCAGTTGAAGAAACAACCATTACATCCAGACCTTTTGCAGCAACTAATTTTGCCGCTCTTGCGATTCTTTCTTTGTACTCATAATCAGGTATACAAATTCTTGCCATAAAAACATCTCCTTTAATTAATAATGTTTATTAATTAAAGTATATATCAGCATAAAAAATTTGTATTTAGAAAATTTTCAATAGTTTTTGTATTATATTAAATTTATTTAATTTAATATAAACTATTGACATAAAAACTTATAATGATAAAATGTAATTGGGGGGTGAGTTTTTTGGAATACAAGTTAAAACGATTTTCATATGCAATTGCAGTTACTAAAATTGCAAATTTACATTATTTTGAATTTACCAATCAATTTCACACATTAAAAGGCAGCCATGCTTTTCGCGAACTTTTATATGTTGACAGCGGGTTTATAACCGTTGATGCAGAAAACTATATAGGAATTGTTAAGGAAAATCAATTAATAATACATAAAAGCAACGAAGCACATTCTCTTTCTTGTCCGGAAGACGAGGCATCAAATGTTATAATAATAGGTTTTGAGTGTAATTCAGAGGAACTTGACGTATTTTCTAACGAACCTGTTACTCTTAACGAAACACAAATAAAGTTGCTGACAGAAATTATAAAGGAAGGTCGGAATGTTTTTGAACCGCCTTACGATATACCAAGCCAAAAAGATATGAAAAAAAGAAAGGAATACCCCTTCGGTGCTGATCAACTGATAAAAATAAAACTTGAAAATCTTTTGATCGAACTTATACGCAGCAAAACCAGTATTACAATCAACGAAACAAACGAGATTTCCGATGATAAAATTCAGGAAATATACAGATATTTAAACGAGAATTTTAAAGAAAAAATACGGCTTTCCGAACTTTGTTTTTTATTCGGAACAAACAGCACCACTCTATGCAACAAGTTCCGTGCATCTTACGGAGAAACGGTGATTTCTTACATAAATAAACTAAAAATCAAAGAAGCAAAAAAATTGATGCGAAGCGGAAGTTATAATCTTACAGAAATCGCATCAATCGTAGGCTTTTCATCTGTTCACTACTTTAGCAGAACTTTTAAACAGTACGAAAAGAAATCCCCTACCACATATATTAAAACTATAAAAGCAAGACTTATGATTTGATTTCCAGCACATATGAATAATATACCTCAAATTGCCAAAAATAAAGAAAACTACAATTGGAGGTATAACCATATGTTTAAACATGAAAAAATGCTTTTTCATCCCGTAGAAGTAGAAAGACCAAATCCACAATACGCTGTATTACTTCAGGAACAACTCGGAGGCGGAAACGGAGAACTTAAAGCGGCTATGCAGTATATGTCACAGAGTTTTCGCATTAAGGATCCCGAAATCAAGGATTTATTTCTTGATATAGCAGCCGAGGAACTTGGCCATATGGAAATGGTTGCCCAAACTATTAATTTGCTCAATGGGCATGATGTAGATGCAACAAAGGTACAGGCAGGCGAAGTACAATCTCACGTTATTTTAGGGTTAAATCCCGGACTTATCAACGCCTCCGGATACTCATGGACTGCGGATTATGTTACAGTAACAGGAGATTTGTGCGCTGACATTTTAAGTAATATAGCATCTGAACAACGTGCAAAAGTAGTATATGAATATTTATATCGTCAGATAGATGATAAAAAAGTAAAAGAAACTATAGACTTTCTTCTTAATCGAGAAGAGGCTCATAATCAAATGTTCCGTGATGCATTTAACAAAGTGCAAAATAGTGGTTCTAACAGAGATTTTGGTACAACAAAAGCCGCAAGGATGTATTTTTCAATGTCAGATCCTGGACCTAATACATTTGCAAACAACGAAACCACTCCACCGTCATTTAACAAATAATCTCAAAACATAAATAACTATAATAATTGGCATCTTTTTAGCAATGGCTTTATCTTATATTTCAGGTATAAGCATTGAAGTTAATTTAAAAAAGGCGTTTGCACTTGTGCAATCGCCTTTTAATGTTAGTATTGATTTAAGAACTCCTTCGTAACAAGCAGAGAACCATATTCTTGAAAAACACTAAATCATGGCATATAATGTGTTTTTAAAGGCAGGATTGAATACAATGTAAAATCTCATCATCTCTTCAATAAGAAGTTGACATGGCAACAACGGATATAAAGAATCTTCTAAACAACCTAATTTTCCCAAGTTGTTTGAATCATAACATATTCATCGTCCAAATAATGCATCGAAACATATAAGCACTTATTATCGTTTTCTATAAATAACAATTCATCCATTATGTCAGGATATTCTTCAAATAACCATTCAACGGAATTATCATAATAATACATATTTTCAGTTGATAAAATATACATTTCGCCACCATCAACTTCTAAATCATATATATCCTGCAAATAATTTGTGTAATCATCCAAATAGTGATAATTCTCTA
>JAZSBW010000185.1:0-3677 GCA_045602585.1 Clostridia bacterium | reverse complement strand
ACCAACTACATCTGGTGGAAAGACGAGATTAAAAAACTTGTTGAATACGCTAAAAATAACGACCTTATAAAAAATGATATTGATTCGGACGCACTGAGTTATTCTATATGGTGCTTTTCGCGTGGGTTTAATGCGGATGCTATCTGCCGCCGCTTTACAAAAGACGAGGCGGTTGAATATTTCCGTTATGGAATGAGTTTCTTTTTAGAGGGATTGAAAAAATGATTTTTTAAACAGAAATGAAAGTTTCTGTTTAAAATTTTCTCAGCACACTCTGTGCTGAGAAATGTCGAAAAGTATACACAAAGTGAGAAAATATGCGGATTTATTCCAGCACACTCTGTGCTGAAAATTGTAAAAACAAGTCGAAAGGGGCAGAAATATAAATGTCAATTAAAGTTTTAGGTACGGGCGCTTACATACCGGAAAAGGTTGTTACAAACGATGACCTTGCACAACTTGTAGATACTTCCGACGAATGGATTATGCAAAGGGTAGGCGTTAAGGAAAGACACGTATCTGTGGACCAAACCGCTGCTGATATGGCTGCTGAAGCGGCAAAAAAAGCACTGGAATCTGCGGATTTGACAGGTGCAGATATTGACCTTATTGTTGCTGCTACTATTTCGGGCGAAACACTTTCGCCAACTGTTGCGGGTATGGTGCAAAAAGCAATTGGTGCAACATGCCCTGCATTTGATGTAAACTCTGCTTGCAGCGGATTTTTGTTTGCGCTTGATACTGCCGTTTCGTACATTGAACGCGGAGTATATAAAAACGTGCTTGTTATCGGTGCTGAAAGATTAAGCAAACTAGTTGACTGGACCGACCGAAGTACGTGCGTTATATTCGGCGACGGTGCAGGCGCTATGGTTATTACAAAAGGCGAAGGCTACCTTGCATCAAGGCTTTATACATCAGGCGGTGACGAGGTTATAGAAATTCCGTCGTTCGGCGGTTCGTCACCTTTTTACAAAACACCTTTAAAACACCCATATATTTTTATGGATGGTCAGGAAACATTTAAGTTCGCAGTAAATAAAATTGCGGAAGATATTAAATATGTTGCTGAGCAGGCGGGAATTACATTAGACGAAATCGACTACGTTGTAACGCATCAGGCAAATATCAGAATAATGGACTTTGCAGCAAAACGATTAAAAATGCCCAAAGAGAAGTTTGTTATAAATATCCACAAGTACGGCAACACATCATCGGCAAGTGTGGCGATTGCTTTTGACGAACTTGCCCGTTCCGGCAAACTCAAACGGGGCGACAAAATCGCTATGTGTGCATTTGGCGGCGGCTTATCAAGCGCGGCTTGCCTTATTGAATGGTAAACAAGACAAATTGTCTTAATTTTATATTTTGGAGGAATTTATCATGACAATCGAAAAAGTAAAAGAATTATTGGCAGACCACTTAGAGATGGACGTTGCTGAAATTACAGACGAAACCACCTTTGAGGATCTCGACATCGATTCTCTCGACACAGTTGAGATTATGATGGAAATGGAAGATGAATTCGGCATTGAAATCAAAGCCGGAGAAGTTGGCAAATCAGTTAAAGAACTGGCTGCTTACATTGACGCAAAATTAGCGTAATCTTCAAAGTTTAATGGGCATAAGCAGGTATCTGTTTATGCCCATTAATGAAAGGCAGGAATAATTATGATTCATACACAGATATGCGATATGCTCGGTATTAAATATCCTATACTGCAGGGCGGTATGGCGCACATATCAGATGCGCACCTTGCGGCGGCAGTATCAAACGGCGGTGGATTGGGGCTTATTTCGGGGGCTAACGGAAATGTGGGCTGGATAGAGGAGCAGATTGACCTTGCCGCATCATTAACAGATAAACCATTCGGTGTAAATATTATGCTGATGGGTGAAAATATAGACGAAATTGCAGAACTTATTGCACGTAAAAGAGTGGCTCTTGTAACCACCGGTGCGGGAAACCCCGATAAATACGTGCCAATGTGGAAAGATGCAGGAGTTAAGGTTATACCCGTTGTTGCATCGTCTGCTCTTGCTAAACTTATGGCTCGTGCAGGCGCTGATGCTGTTATTGCTGAGGGCGGAGAATCAGGCGGCCACGTTGGAGAAATGACCACCATGGCTCTTGTTCCGCAAGTTTGTGACATGGTAGATATTCCCGTAATTGCCGCAGGCGGCATTGCCGACGGCAGAGGTGTGGCGGCATCGCTTATGCTTGGCGCACAAGGCGTTCAGGTGGGTACAAGATTTTTAGCCGCTACTGAGTGCAATATAAGCCGTACATACAAAGATAAACTTTTAAAAGCAGGTGATACTGCAACAATCGTTACGGGCAGACGTTTAGGCCACCCCGTACGCAGTTTGAAGTCGCCTTTTTCAAGAAGTTATGCCAAAGCGGAGTACACCGCCATTTCAGATGAAGAACTTGAAATGATGGCGGTCGGCAGTTTGCGTGCGGCAGTCCTCGACGGTGACGAGAAAAAAGGGTGCTTCTTGGCAGGGCAGATTTCAGGATTGGTAAATAAAGAACAAACCGCTAAAGAGATGATTGACGAGATGTTTTCAGAGGCGGAATCTATATTGAACGGAGCAGGAAAATGGGTAAAATAGCATTTGTGTTTTCAGGTCAGGGCGCGCAGTACAGCGGTATGGGAAAATCGCTTTACGATATGGGCGGTGCTGCAAAAAAAATCTATGACGAGGCAGAGAACCTTCGTCCCGGTACTATGGAACAGTCTTTTGCCGGAAGTGATGAAGAACTTAAATTAACAAAAAACACTCAGCCGTGTATGTATCTGGTTGAAATGGCGGCGGCACTTGCGCTTAATGAAAAAGGCATATTCGCTGATGGTGTTGCCGGATTTTCACTCGGTGAGGTTGCTGCGCTTGCGTATGCAAAAGCGTATACACATATTGAGGGATTTAAAATAGTAACAAAGCGCGGTGAAGTTATGAATAATGCCGCAAGCGGAGAGAAAACCGCTATGTGCGCAGTTTTAAAACTTGATGCCGATACCGTTACAAAAACTGCTGCAGAGTTTGACCGCCTTTATGCAGTTAATTATAACTGCCCCGGTCAGGTTTCTGTATCGGGACTTGCAAGCAGTATGGATACTTTTGCAGAAAAGATTAAAGAACTCGGTGGCAGAACAATTCCGCTGGCGGTAAGTGCGGCGTTCCATTCGCCATTTATGAAAGATGCGGCAGATAAATTCGGCAATGCACTCGAAGAATTTGAAATAAGTGCACCGAAACTCCCCGTATATGCTAACCTTACTGCACAACCTTACGGCGAAGATGTACGCGCATATTTGAAACAGCAGATGCAAAGCCCCGTTAAATGGCAGAGCACAATAGAAAATATGATTGCCGACGGCTACACCGATTTTATAGAAGTGGGCGCGGGGAAGACACTTTGCGGACTTATTAAAAAGATTTCCAAAGATGTAAACGTATACAACGTAGAGAACGAAGAAACACTTATGCAGACTGTGGAGGCGATTAAAAATGCTTAACGGAAAAACGGCAGTTATAACCGGCGGCTCAAGGGGCATCGGTGCGGCAATTGCAGAGAAATTTGCTTCACTCGGCGCAAATATAGCAATAGTTGATATGAGTACGGCTGAAGAATTTAAAGCACACCTTGAAAGTACATATAACATTAAAGCGGA
>JAZSBW010000184.1:0-2370 GCA_045602585.1 Clostridia bacterium | reverse complement strand
TTTATAAAAAAATTGTAACTTTTCATAAATAAATAATGAATAAAGAAACAAAAATAAGGGAAAAATCAAATAGAAAAAGCAAAAAAAAAGGCAAAAATACTTAAAAATAGAACAAATATTAAAAAAAGTGAACAGATTTTTAAAAAAAGTGTTGACAAACACGTAAAGACTTGATATAATCTTAAAAGTCAGCCGACGAAAGAGGAAAAATTTTATTTTTCTTAAATGTGCGGGTGTAGTTCAATGGTAGAATCTCAGCCTTCCAAGCTGATTGCGTGGGTTCGATTCCCATCACCCGCTTTTGTTCTGCTTACACTATACCGCGGATGTACTATGCGCCTGTAGCTCAGTCGGATAGAGCAACTGCCTTCTAAGCAGTAGGTCGGGGGTTCGAATCTTCCCAGGCGCGCTGTTTTTACGGTGGGTATAGTTTAGTTGGTTAGAACGCCGGATTGTGGTTCCGGAGGTCGTCGGTTCGAATCCGACTACCCACCTTTTGCCTTTTGGCATATTAGAATTTTGCTGCGGGTTATTCCTGCCGCGAGAGTCAGTATATATTGGGCTGTAGCCAAGTGGTAAGGCACCAGACTTTGACTCTGGCATTTCGTAGGTTCGAGCCCTGCCAGCCCAGTTTATTTTGTTTAATATATTGGGATATAGCCAAGTTGGTAAGGCACCGGATTCTGATTCCGGCATTTCGGAGGTTCGAGTCCTTCTATCCCAGTTTAATATTTGGGCCGTTAGCTCAGATGGTAGAGCACTTGACTTTTAATCAAGTTGTCCGGGGTTCGATTCCCCGACGGCTCATAAAAAGAGGAGAACATAGGTTGTCCTCTTTTTTTGTTAGTGGATAAGATAAATGGAAATCGAACCATGAGAGGGCAATGAACGTAAAGAAAAACAGTACGGTGTACTGTTTTTTAGTGAGTTGGTGCACAGGCGGGTACTGTGCGGAAGCACGGTCGCCAAGCAGTATGGGTGCAAAGCACCCATTTCCCCGACGGCTCATAAAATTAAAAATCCTGTCGCAAGACAGGATTTTTTCATTTATACCGAGCAGACAATTTTACCGTTTTCGTCTGTATCTACGTTAACTGTTCCCCCAACCTTTATATCACCTGCTATTGCCATTTCAGCAATGGGGTTTTCTATAAAGTTCTGTATTGTTCTGCGCATAGGACGTGCGCCGTATTTATAAACATACCCCTCGGTTACTATGGCATTTTTTGCGTTTTCGGTAATATTAAGCGTTGCACCGAGTGCATCTACTTCGGATATAATATCTTTAAGCATAAGTTGCGCTATTTGCTTTAGTTCGTTATTGGTAAGCGGTTTAAACTCAACAATCTCGTCAACACGGTTTAAAAATTCGGGACGGAATGTTTCTTTAAGTGCGGCATCAATATTAGTGCTTATTTTGCCGTTTTCAGCCTCACCAAACCCCATAGACGACGAACGTGTACCGGCATTCGATGTCATTATAATAATGGTGTTCTCAAAATTAACCACTTTGCCGTGACTATCGGTAAGTCTGCCATCATCGAGTATCTGCAAAAGGATATTGAACACATCTGCGTGTGCTTTCTCTATCTCGTCAAGCAAAATTACTGAGTAAGGTTTAAGGCGAACTTTTTCTGTAAGTTGACCGCCCTCTTCATAGCCGATATATCCCGGAGGCGCACCGATAAGTTTGGAAACCGCTTCTTTTTCCATATATTCGCTCATATCAAGACGAATAAACATTTTCTCATCATCAAAAAGTTTTTCTGCAAGCGCTTTAACAAGTTCTGTTTTACCTACACCCGTAGGCCCTACAAATATAAACGAAACAGGGCGCTTTGCAGACATCTTGAATGCTCTGCGGCGGCGGATTGCCTGAGCAACTCCCGTTACTGCGGCATCCTGACCGATTAAGCGTTCGTGCAGGCGCGCCTCTAAATTTAAAAGTTTGGTTCTGTCGGACTCGTGTATACTTGTAGCAGGTATACCCGTTCTTCGAGATATAACCTCTGCAATATGCTCACTTGTCAGGCGCATTTTCTTCTGCTCGGCACGGAAGGTGTTCAGTTCCTGCTCTATCTGGCATCTGCGCGAAACTATGTGCGCGTGCTCCTCGTAACATTCTTCACCTTTTACGTTTCCGTTTTCGTCCTCTAAGGCGGTGAGTTTTTCGTAAATTTCCTCGTCTTCGTCGTAGAGCGCACGGATTTCGTTAAGGTTGGGGTCTTTGGCATTTAAAGATGCCGCAGCCTCGTCCAAAACATCTATGGCATTGTCGGGCTGGAGGCGGACCGAAATATATTTTTCTGACAAATCCACAGCGGCGGGTATGGCATGATCATCAATGGTAATGTTGGGGAAATAGCTGTA
>JAZSBW010000183.1:0-4760 GCA_045602585.1 Clostridia bacterium | reverse complement strand
TTTTCTTCAAAGCCCGGATAACAGGTGGCATTTTTATTCATCAGAAGACCTTTTTCACCCAAAACCATAGGAGCAGCACATATAGCGCCAACTATTTTTTTGTTTTTAACAGCATAATCAATGATCTCATTTACTCTATCTGATGCCTGAAGATTTAAAGTTCCGGGCATACCGCCGGGCAATACAACAGCATCAATAGAATCCATACTTATATCATTTATAGTAATATCCGCTACAACAGATATCCTGTGTGAGCCAGTTACAATATTATCATTATTAATTGAAACTGTAGACACCTCAATATCAGCACGTCTTAAAATATCAGTAAAGCCTAACGCTTCTATTTCCTCAAAACCATTTGCTAAAAATACATATATCATAATTGCCTCCTGTATTTAACATTTATCAAATAACCCACGCTCATTAAAACTTGTAAAATAGCGCTCATTACAAATAATGTGGTCAATTAACTGGATGTGCACCCCCATCAACAAATCATGAATTTCTTTTGTTAATATAATATCACTGGAGGATGGTTGCAATATCCCGTTTGGATGATTATGAGCAATAATTACCCCAGCGGCACGAAAATTTAATGCATCTTTCATTATTTTATTGATATCAAAATATGTTTCATTAGCATTTCCATTACTTATAACAGATACTTTTTTCAAGCGTCTTTTAGAATCCATAGAAAGCATAATTGCTGATTCATCGATATGTTCAGAAAAATACTTTATACAAAAATCACCTATTTCATGTGTGGCATCAAATCGTATGTTTTTTTCAATCAACTGTGTATTTTGATACTTTCGGATATTCCTGAATAATGAAATTAAAGCAGCAGTGTTGTCCCCTACTCCCTTAACTAATTTTAATTCTTGGGGTTCTGCAGACAAAACATTTTGTAATGAACCAAACTCTTCTATCAATCTGTGCGCTAAAGGATTTGTATCAACTCGAGGAACAGAGAAAAATAATAACATTTCTAAAACTTCGTGTTCTTCAAAAGAATCCAATCCGTGTTCGATAAATTTGTTGATAACTCTTTTTCTGTGACCACTATGAATAGACTTATTAATATCTTTTTTGTTTTCTACTTCAATTGACATTCTGTAACACTACAGCGCCAATAACACTGTTTTCTCCTTTTAAAAATATTATGTCAGTTATTGCTGTGAGAATTGTTTACGACTTCAGTAATATATTCAACGGTGACATTGTTTGTTATTTGATCAGATTTACATATGTGCATCAAAAATTCAATATTACCTTCTGGTCCTTTTATAGGCGAAAAATCAATATCAATTACTGAAAGCCCATTATCAACAGCATATTGCAAACATTTAGAAACAACTTTTTCGTGTATTTTGGAATCTCGCACAACACCTTTTTTGCCAACTTCTTCTTTTCCTGCTTCAAATTGTGGTTTAATTAAAGCAACACATTGTCCATTGGATTTTAAAAGTTTACTAACTACAGGCAATACTAATTTTAATGATATAAAAGACACATCAATAGAAATAAAATCGAGGTTATCGTCAATGGTTTCCGGCTCCAGATAGCGAATGTTTGTTCTTTCAATGTTTATAACGCGCTCATCACAACGAAGTTTCCATGCAAGTTGTCCATACCCCACATCTACAGAATATACTTTTGAGGCGCCATTTTGCAACATACAATCGGTAAAGCCACCCGTAGATGCACCTATATCCATACATATCAAATCGGTTAAATCAAGATTAAAAACTTTTATTGCTTTATCGAGTTTTAAACCACCGCGACTAACAAATGGTATTGGTGTACCCCGAACTTCAAGTTGCATTCCTTCTTTAATTTTATCTCCGGCTTTAAAGGCTTTTTGGCCATCTACAAAAACAGAACCCGCCATAATATAAGCCTTTGCTTTTTCACGGCTTTCTGCCAATCCGCGATTTACAAGTTCAACATCGAGCCTGTTTTGCAAAACTTTGCCACTCCTTTATAATTTTTTCAGTAATTTTATTGCTGCTCATACCATACAATTCATATAATTCTTCTGGTCTGCCATGCCGAATAAAATCGTCATACCCAAAGTGAATTGCCTTGATTGGTTTATTGTATTCGCAATATATATATTCACCCATGCCGCCAATTTTCATGTTGTCTTCAATAGATACAAAAAAGCCTGTTTTATCAAGACTGGAAAAAACTGTTCCTTTATCAAAAGGCTTGACTGTGCGTAAATTAATAACTTCTGCATTAATTCCTGCATCTTTTAATTTTTTATATACTTCTATAGATGTATCCACCATATTTCCCGCAGTAATAATTGTAATATCGTTTCCTGATGTTAATTGTTCTGCTTTTGAAAAATCAAAGTCAGAACATTCTCTGAATTTTACATTTCCACGAGGATATCGTATCGAAATCGGCGCATTACATTCATTAACTGCCCATTCCAACATATTTTTTAATTCGTCATAACAACTCGGGGCAAGTACAATAATATTTGGGATATGCAGTAAAAAAGAAAAATCAAATACCCCTTGATGAGTTTCTCCGTCTTCGCCAACGATGCCCGCTCTGTCAATAGCAAATATAACGTGCAAATTTTGCATACAAACGTCGTGTAGTATCTGGTCGTATGCTCTTTGCAAAAAAGTTGAATATATACATACAACCGGTACAATACCAGAAATAGCAAGTCCGGCAGACATAGTAACAGCGTGTTGCTCTGCAATCCCCACATCAAAGAAACGCTGAGGAAATCTTAACGCAAATTCATTTAGTCCGCATCCTGATGGCATAGCCGCTGTAATGGCAGTAATTTTATCATTTTTTTCAGCATTGATACACAGAAGACTGCCAAAGGCATTAGAATAATTGATATCATTTCTTTTTATAGACGTGGTAGCGCGACTAACACCATGATACTTTTCAGGATTATCTTCTGCATCTGCATATCCGAGTCCCTTTTTGGTTGATACGTGTATCAAAACCGGTCCGTCTATATTTTTTGCTCTGTTAAACACAGAACACATATGAGGTATATCATTACCATCACAAATTCCTAAATAGGTAAAACCCAAAAACTCAAATAATGCTCCCGAGGTATATGCATATTTGATACTATCTTTTACTCCTCTTATACCCTTTTCTAACACATTACCAATATTGCCAAATTTATTTAAAAAGTCATGAATATTATCTTTTGTTTTATTATATCTGGGTGCGGTACGTATTTTACTGAGATATGTAGATAATCCACCCACATTCTTTTCAATAGACATTTCATTATCGTTTAATATAATAATAAGTTTTGTTTTACTTGAGCCTGCATCATTTAATCCTTCAAACGCCATGCCACCCGAAATTGCACCATCTCCAATTACTGCAACAACATTATAATCCTCATTGTTTAAATCCCTTGCTCTTGCCATTCCAAGGGCAGCAGAAATAGATGTACTGGCATGTCCTGTATTGAAAGAATCATATTCACTTTCTTGCGTTTTAGGAAAGCCTGACAATCCATTTAAACAACGTAAAGTGTCAAATTTTTCTTTCCTACCAGTAAGTATTTTATGAACATAACTCTGATGCCCTACGTCATATATAATCTTATCTTTAGGCAAATTGAATGATTTAAGCAAAGCAACGGTAAGTTCTGTAACACCAAGATTAGATGCAAGATGCCCACCGCTTTTCATAACGGCGTCAACAGTAAACTTTCTGATTTCGTCGCACAAAACATTCAGTTGTTCATTATTCAATTTTTTTAAATCTGAAGGAGTATTTACAGTATCAAGAATTTTCATTTGTATTTCTCTTTTCTGTTGTATAATGAATATTACAATCTATAAAGTAATGCTATTACGATTCCTAAAAGTGCTCCCATAAAAACCTGAAAAGGAGTATGCCCGATAAGTTCTTTTAAATATTTATCACCAAAAACAGACTCACCGTCGTTATACAAACTCATCATTTTATTTATGATGGTGGCGTGTTCACCTGTAGCACGTCTTACACCGCGGGCATCATACATTACTATAATTGTAATAATTAAACTGACTGCAAATTCTGTAGATGTAAAACCACAGATTCTAAGAACCATCACAGACATTGCAGTCATTCCGGCAGAATGTGAACTGGGCATACCGCCTGAACCCCAGATGCGCTTAAAATCAAATTTTCTTTCTGAACTATAGTACGTGAAAAGTTTTAAAATTTGAGCAATCGTCCATGCCAGTACAGTTGCATTTATAATATCGTTACCAAAAACTTCTTTTAAATGGAATCCCATTATTTTACACCTCTAAAAGCGAATTATTATATATTTTCTGTCTCAACTACAAAATCAGTTTCCGAAATGCTTCCGCTTTCGGATTCTGTGAGCAATTTAATTTTTTGTTCAGCATTATCAAGCATAGTTATACATTCTTTAGAAAGTCTTACACCGTTTTCGAAGAGAGAAAGGCATTTGTCCAAAGGTACGTCGCCTTTTTCCAAAGATTCAATTATTTTTTCAAGTTCAATTATATTTTCTTCAAAAGTTGCTTTTTTATCAGCCATTTTAATTCTCCTTGTCAATAACACAACAATTTAGTTTGCCATCTTTTAATATCAGTTCAAATTTATCATCAACACAAAGTTCATTAACAGATTTTATAGTATTACCGTTTTTCTGTGCAATAGAATATCCTCTGCGCAATACAGACATTGGATTTAAAACTTCAAGTTTTGAGGCAATAGTTGTGAATTTATGCTTATTATCTGTAAAT
>JAZSBW010000182.1:0-3291 GCA_045602585.1 Clostridia bacterium | reverse complement strand
TCAAAATGAATATCCGCCACAAGCGGGATTGATATGCGTTTTTTAATTTCTGCAAGCGCGCGTGCACTTTCCATATCGGGCACGGCACAGCGTATAATATCGCACCCTGCCGCCACCAGAGCATTAATCTGCTCGGCAGTAGCGGTGACGTCTGCCGTTTTTGTGTTGGTCATAGACTGTATTGCAACGGGTGCTCCGCCGCCAACGGGAACTGTGCCTATGTATATGCGCTTGCTCATAAAAAATCATTCCTTTTTTGTAATTGGTGAGAAAACCCCACTATTTTTATTTTAGCATAATCCCGAAAGATTTACAAGAATTTTTAGTATGCGCAAACCCCTGATATATGCCGAAAAAATAGGAATTAGGATAATTTCGTTAATTCACATAAAAACACAGGTTGTTTTTTAGCAAAACATACAAAATTTATTTTGCCTATTGCACTTTATACAGTAATGTTGTATAATACAATTACAAAAACAAGTAACACTTGAAATATTATCGATTACGGCATTTATAAGGAGGAGAGTCCAATGGTTAAGTTAATCGTAGGTAAAAAAGGCAGCGGTAAAACAAAAGCAATGCTTGACAGCGTTAATAACGCAGTTGATATAGAGCACGGCAATGTAGTATTCATTGCCAGAGAGAACAGACATATGTTCGATGTTAAAAACGGTGTGCGTTTAGTGGACGTAGCCGAGGGTGGTATGGCAAACTTCGCTGAGTTCAGGGGCTTTATTAAAGGCATTATGTCGCAGAATTATGATATTACCCATATTTACATAGATTCTATGCTTAAAATCGTTGATGGCGACATTGAAAACGTAGCAGATTTTGTTGATACACTTGATGCTATCTGCAAAGATAATGATATTAAATTTACAATCTCTATCAGCGCAGACAAATCAGAACTGCCCGAACAAATTTATAAATATATAGATTGATTAAATTACTTTTTTAAAATTAAAAATCCCCGTTCAGTTGGACGGGGATTTTTCTTTTCTTATTCTTTCAAATATACGGGGTTTTTCTTTTCTTATTCCTAACATAAATCCTATAGCAAAAAAGGCTTCTCGTTCTCCGCTGGCATATAATTCAACCATTTCCATAATGTCGTCTATGTCATTTGCCATAAGTTTGTCCCTGCAGATATCATATATGGTTCTTTCAGCGTGGAGTTTGCGTCTTTGAGCCAAATCCCAAGAGGGCGTATAACGTATTCTTTTCATATCAAGAATACGAAACAAACTTTTTTCAACTTTCGTCATACCCATAACTTCAAGAGTCGCTCTTAATCTTTTTTTGGTTTTTTCCATAATGAATACCCCCTAAAATAAAAAAGGTGCGCTCACGAGGAACGCACCCAAAAAGTGCTTCCTGCTTTGCAACATAATCGAATAACCACATCATGGGAACGATTAACAGGAGAACACCTTTTGACAGGTATTCTCCCATGATGCTGATTAATTATTCGATTATGTTGCAAGTAAATTATACCATATTACAAATTTAAGGTCAAGATAAATATTATTTACAGGGTTCTTAGGGGTGAAACTTGTAGGGGGCGATGCCTACATCGTCCCGCTTGCCATTTACGGGCGGATGTGGGCATCCGCCCCTACAATAGTTACAAAAGTACAAATAAAATGTTTTTAAAAAAGCAACGCACTTTAGTATGCGTTGCCTTTTTGAATTATCAGTTCATTATTAAATCAAGTTTTTGTTTATACAAAGCAATCTCTGCTTCCTTACCGCTGGATTTTCCAAGTCCGTCAATGATTTTTTCAATAACGTTTTTATGGAATGCCGTATAATCTGCATAATTTTCATCGTCTTCGCTTATTCTGCCGAGCAGAATATCCTTGGCAGAGTATTCGCACTTACCTTTTTTTACGCAGAGTATATTATAGAACTTGGCATCTTCACGTGCAAGGATTTCTTTAAAAATATCGTACCCGTTTGCGCACAGAAATTCACGCAGTTCAGGGGCGGCTACCATCGGTTGCAGAATTAAAACGGTATTATCGCCAATTTTATCTGCCCCGTTTATCAAAATATCACGTATTAAAAATCCGCCCATACCTGCTATAACTATGGTATCTGCCTCGTTCGGTAAAAGTGCGTCCAAGCCGTTTGAAAGGCGCGTTTCAATCTTTTCCGAAAGACCGTTTGCACTTATATTCTCAAAAGCCGATTTAAGCGGGCCTTCGTTTATATCGCACGCAATAGCACGTGCGCACTTGCCGCCTTTAGCGCAGTATATCGGTATATATGCGTGGTCTGTGCCTATGTCGGCAAGCGTTTGGGTGTTTATGCAATCGGCTATTTTTTGTAATCTTTCACTAAGTAACATAACATTATTCCTTTACAAAATTAAGAGCATATGTAATTACCGTTTAATTATATAAATACGTAGCAATCATATATTAATAATACACCTTGTATAGAAATTTTTCAATATTATTATAAAATTATTTGTTACTTATTGATATTCCGCTGTAGTAATGGCAGAGTATCTGTTTATAATCGTATCCCTCTTTTGCCATACCCTGTGCGCCCCATTGGCTAAGCCCCACTCCGTGCCCGTACCCCTCTGTACGGAAAGTAATGGTGTTGGCATTTTCCGTAACAGTAAAACACGTACTTCTAAGGTTTAATTTTGACCGCACCTCTGTGCCTTTAAACTCCTCTCCGCCCATAGTTATGCTCATAACACCGCCCGCACCGCTTCGTGTGATTTGCTCTATAACAGGATTATCTATATTTAAAAGTTTACATATTTCATCTTTTGAAAAAGAAACTTCATATATATAGTCGGGGCAGGCACTGTCCCAAGGGCTTTCCACACTTTGCAGATACGGCAAATCCTCAATCCATACATCTGCACTGCGCTCTGTCTGCCCGTGCGATGCACTGTGGAAAACTGCGCGGATTGGCTCGCCGTTATATAAAGCCAACTCGCCCGAGGTTGCGTCAACAGCATTATGAATTTTCTTTGCATTATCTCCGAGTTCGCTCATCTGTCTGTATGCCTGACAATGCGTACTGTCGGTGCAGATATCTGCGCCTTTGTGGTATGGGTCGTCCCAGCCTGATGATATTTTCTGCAGAGTATATGTACGTGCGGCAACGGCTTGTGCTTTAAGTGCCTCCTCTTCAAACGATGCAGGCATCTCTGCCGAAAGCACGTTCATAATGTACCGTTCAAAATCCATTTTGATAACTTTATCCTGAGTATGGTCGTACACTTTTATTTTTTCACTTGGTGCATTAAACCAAAATCGCATTGCA
>JAZSBW010000181.1:0-5696 GCA_045602585.1 Clostridia bacterium | reverse complement strand
GCACGATAACAACAGGAAATTCGCTGCCCTGACTTTTGTGTACGGTAGCGGCATAGGCAAGGTCAAGTTCGTCGAGGTCTTTGAAATTATACGTAACACGTCTGTCCTCAAACACAACTGCAACGGTTTTAAGCATCTGGTTAATATCACTTATATAGCCGACATCGCCGTTGAATACACCCGTGCCTTCTTCAAGCGTTTTAACGTCGTACCATTCAAGGTCGTAATTATTTTTAGTCTGCATAACCCTATCTCCTACACGGAAAGTGACATTTCCGTTGCTTTTTTCGGGTTTTCCGTCTTCTTCGGGATTTAATGCTTCCTGCAAAAGAGTATTAAGGTTGATTACACCTGCTACGCCCTTTTTTGATGGTGAAAGCACCTGAATATCAGCAGAGGATATTCCGTACTTCTGTGGCAGTTTATCAAGGCATAATGATTTAATATATTCAGCACCGTCTGCCGCAGACGGAAGATTGGCATAGAAAAAGTCGGTATTATCCGAATTGCACACGGGATATTCGCCGCCATTGATTTTATGTGCATTTATAACAATCATACTTTCCTCTGCCTGACGAAAAATTTCTGTAAGCCGTATAACGGGCACAACTCTGCTTTCAATAATATGCCTGAGGACATCACCTGCACCGACTGACGGCAACTGGTCAACGTCGCCGACCATAATAATGCGTGTACCGTCTGCCACCGCACGCAGAAGCGCACTCATAAGCAGAATATCAACCATAGACATTTCGTCCACAATAATAACATCTGCCTCTATGGGGTTAGACTCGTCCACTTGAAACATAAGTTCCCTGTCGCTATCACTGTACCCCGCCTCAAGCAAACGATGTATGGTTTTAGCCTCTTTGCCGCACACTTGGCTCATACGCTTTGCGGCTCTGCCGGTAGGTGCGGTAAGCACAACCTTTAATCCGTTTGCGTGCATAATATCAATGATAGTATTTATAATTGTAGTTTTACCCGTACCCGGACCGCCCGTTATAACAAGTGCGTTGTTTTGCATAGCACTCTTTACGGCTTTTTTCTGCATATCGGCAAGTTTTATACTGCGGTGAGCCTCAATAATGCCGATTTCACGCATTATTTCATCTTCATCAACTTCGTATTTGACTGAGGTTATTTCGTTGATTCTGCGTGCGCAATACCTTTCCGCATGATAGTGAGTAAAATAATATATGCGCTCACCATCGGAGGAGTCTTCGCTTATTAATCGCTTTTGGATAATAAGCGAGCATATAGCCTCGTTAACGGCAGGGATTGTTACACCGAGCAAATCAGATGCAAGTTTTGCAAGGGTATCTCTCGGCAGATATGTATGCCCGAAAAGAGTGTTGTTAAGATGTGTATAGAGCACACCCGAACGTATTCGGTTGGCATCATCGGCATTTACACCCATAGAGATTGCCATTTTATCTGCAGTTTTAAAGCCGATGCCCTCTATCTCGTCACAAAGTATGTACGGGTTTGATTTTATGAGTTCAACAGCGCCGCCGCCAAATCGTTTATAAATCTTTGCGCACAGTTTAACAGAAATATCGTACTGTTGCAAAAATATCATAAGCGATGATGCGCCAATCTGCGTTATATACGAAAGGTTTATGGTCATTGCTTTTTCCGCACTGATGCCTTTTATCTGCGTAAGGCGGAGTGGCTCTTTTTCGATAATATTTAAAGAGTCCTCGCCGAATGTATCGACAATTTTTTTTGCAGTAGCGGTACGAACACCTTTGATAATCCCAGAGGCGAGGTATTTAATAATAGATGCTTTTGATGTAGGCATCTGCTTTTCGTACATATCTACTGCAAACTGTTCGCCATAGGTGTGGTGTGAAACCCATTTGCCCGTAAGTTTAACGGTTTCGCCCTCAGAAGCGCCGTGCATATACCCAACCGCAACAAAGAGGTCGTCTTCGGTTTCAATCTCTATAACTTTGTAGCCGTTGTCTTCGTTTTCAAATATGATTGTTTTAATCTCACCGCTTACGGTTTCCACACTATCACCCCCAAAACAATATATTGCTTCTGTTATTTCGTCCTTACTAAAGCCTCCCTTGCCTAAAGGGAGGTGGCAGCCGTAGGCTGACGGAGGGATTCTTTTACAATATTATCAATATACTGACATACGCCCTCAAAATTTTTATTGATTTCATTGTTTGGTATTCTAATAACCAACAAGCCTCTTTGCTCTATTTTATCTGTTCTGATTTTGTCTTTTAATAAACCTTTTTCATCGTAATGCTGCGAACCATCAAGTTCTATTATGAGTCTTGCACTATGGCAGTAAAAATCAACTATATAATTATCTATAACCTTCTGTTTCAAAAATCTAACAGGATAGTTTTTCAAAAAATCATACCAAAGATGTTTTTCTTCTTTTGTCATATTTTTTCGCAAAAATCTTGCGTTGGCGGTTAAATCTTTGTCATGTTTTCTATCCATTTATATCCTCCCACCGTCTTCGACGGTCCCCCCTCCTTTAGGCAAGGAGGGCTTTTAGAATCCGCATATACTTATTATATATTATGTAGAAAAGTTTTTCAAGGGAAACAATGCTTGACCTTACAAATATAATATGGTATAATTTGTGTGTCAGCCAATTTAATATTTATTGTCCATAGTGGAACGCTAATAATGGTAAAAAGCGTCTCCGCTTTAGTTCCACGTGGACAAAAGTTAAATTGGCTGACACCAAGGAGCGCTTTTTCGGTGCGTTCCTGATGGGGCGCACTTTTTTAATGCGCAAATTTACATAAAGGGAGAGATAAATATGCGTAGACACACACCATTAAGTAATAAAATGGAGGCATTAACAGAAAAGTTGCATTTGTTTTATTCTAAAAACAAAGAGGACAAATGCAAATTATCAGAAGAAGATATTGCTCATCTTGAAAAGATATCAAGCGAAATATATGACAAGATAATTATACATATTTTGGTTGAAGATATTATAGAAATTTTAAAATCAAACGAAAAAATAGAATCTATGCTGACAGAACTGTTAAAAAGAACTGAAGGATTGAGTTCATTAAAGCAAAAAAGTTAAAAAAAGGTAAGGATTAAAATCCTTACCTGTTTTTTTACCTTTCGGCAATCATATTTTTAAATTTCAATTTACTGCTCTGCCACAGTTCGTACGTTTTGAATTTTACCTGAACGGGCAGGTCACCGCTGTCGGTAACCATAGCGTATTCTTCTTCTGTAAGCGACTCTTTTAAAATTTCGGTGCTTTCATCGGGCATTTCGGCAGTTGCCGCATCTACAAAGCACAGGGGCGGAAAAAGCACGCACCACCAGTTTTGACCTGCGCCCTCGCCGATTACAACTTTAAGCGCCTCGTAAGTGCCTGCGGGCAAGGTTACGTGGCCGTATGTTTTGGTGGGGAAGTCGCTTTTACCAAGAGAGATTTCTACGGGGTAATCCAATCCCCAATCAGCAATAACCTCCTGCGCAATAAGGCGGATATCTTCGGTATGGGCAAGTATCTCCTGCCTTGCTTCGTCTTTTTGGCAATTATCCGCAAAATGCGTTCCAACTTCGTCAATGATGGCATCACGTACGGCAAGTTTAAGTTGCTGGTCGGACTCGGTATCGCTGTTTGCTATTACGTGCAGACGGATAAGCCCGTGCGAAAGTGATTGTTCCGTTTTATCTGCATAAACAGAAAATGCAAAGGTTATAATAATGCCGACGCAAAGTGCAATCAACATATGGCGCAGACGATTATTTTGTTTTTCCATTTTTAATCTCTCCTGTTTTGTTTTTTACTGTATATAGATTATCTGCCCGAAATAGATTTTTTATACATATAAAACATTTTTTCATTATATAAAAAGAAGTGTTATTTTTCACCTGAGCATATTTATGTGAAAAATAACACTTCTTTTTTATCATTCAATTTTATTTTATATTTATAACTGCTTTTCCGTCAAATGGTGTTCCCTCTGTTACAGATTTTACATACTCGTTGGAACGGATATGCTGCATAACACTTTCGTACTCATCAGCAGTAATATTAATTGTAATTCCGTTGCCGTTGTCTGTTATCTGATTACTGTTTAAGATAGTGAGCAGAAATTTTTTAAACATCATCATAGCGGCGTCGCCGTTATTATAAATAACAATCTCGGCAGGGATAAGTTCTGTTGCTTCTGCTACCTCTTTTGCGGCGCTTGAACCGCCACCGCTGCTTGCCGAAACCTCAATTTCCGATACTGCTTCGGCATCGGCAGTTTCTTCCGTTGTTTCCGCTAAAGCAGTCGGCTCTGCCATTCTTACCAGCGGTGCAATGTCTGTCGGCGGAGTCTGTTTTTCAACTGCATCTGCCTGAGGTGGGATTTCCTCTGTGTAATCGGCAACCTGTGTTTGCATTGTATCGTTTATAACGGCAATCGCATCGGTTTCTGCGGGTTTTGAAATCTGTTCACGCTCTATACTTTCAGGAGTGATGGTTTTAGTTGTATATACAGGCTCTGGTTTTTCGTTTAAAACCACATTTTCCTCAATAAGCTCGATTTTTGGAACGTCAATCAACGCATCGTCAATTTTACCCGGCATTTCAAGCGCAACCTGATTGGTTTCATTCGTTACATTTTTATAAGTATCGTATATGCCGTATCTGCCTACAACCGCTATAACAAGCGCCGCCGCCATAACAGACGCAGTTTTGTAATACGGGAAGTCAAACACCTTTTTGGATTTATTCTCTTTATTGAACTGCTCCTTAACAAGTGCCGTGTGCAAACGTCTTGCAAATCCGTCAGGCACAGGCACGGCAGTTAAAGATACGTCTGCAGAAATTCTCTTCAACATATCATACTCTTCATGGCAAGATTCACAGCATGATATATGCTCCTCATACGTGCATGAGGATTCTTCGTCTAATTCTCCGTCTATGTATGCGTTTGCAAGTTCGCGTGCTGCATCGCAATTTATCATTTTTTCACAACCTTTCACCTTTGAAAATATCCGGTGGAAATCAAAATGTCTTTAAGTGCGCCTCTGGCTCTGCTGATACGGGATTTTACCGTACCGACGGAGCATTTTGTAATCCGGGCAATTTCTTCATAAGAAAACCCGTTGATGTCACGCAGGACTATCATTTTTTTGTGGTCGTCCTTTAAGCGGCTTATAGCAGACTTAAGGTCGGACACCGCCTCTCGGCTGAGCGCGTGTGCTTCGGGTGTGGAGTGGTCTGTACCAAATACATCTTCAGCAAGGTCATCACTGCTTACGGCAGGTGTACGTTTGCGCTTGCGCACTTCGTCCATACATACGTTGGTAGTGATTCTGTATATCCACGTGGAAAACTTGGATTGAAACTTAAAATCACCAACAGCACGATATACTTTAATAAGTGCGTTCTGTGCGGCATCTTCGGCATCGTGAGGGTTACCCATTATACCAAGGCAAATATTATAAATTTTACTGTGATACTGCTCTGCCAATTGCTCAAAAGCACGCAAGTCGCCTTTTTGAGCCTTTTGGATAAGTAAGTTCAAAGCCTCCCCGGTCAATGTTTGCACCCCTCTCCGTTGCTGCCTCCTACATATATAGACGTCAGCAGCGCCGATTTTGTTCCCTCTTTTGTGAAAAAGATTACTTATATTATATTTTATATTATAAATCAGACATATTCAACACAATTTTGTAAACAAAACTACCCATTATCACCC
>JAZSBW010000180.1:0-4781 GCA_045602585.1 Clostridia bacterium | reverse complement strand
ATTTTTATATATTTACAACAATTAATTTTAACATTTATATATATTAAATAATAACACAAAAATTATAATATTAAAAGTCAAAAACAATATTTTGGGAAAACTTCACAGAATAAATTGCATCTGTATGCAAAAATTATAACTAAAAAAGAAAAAGTGTGGAGAGATGTATATGACCGCTACTGTTTTAATGGGGGTACAATTAATATTTACCATAATAACAGGTGTATATTTTTTATCGCTTTTACGCTCGCAAAAAGAGAGTAAAAGTGCTATTAATACAGACTCAAAAAAAGAGATGGACAAATTAAAGCGTATGGAACTGGTGCGGCTGTCGGTTCCGCTTTGCGAAAAGACCCGTCCTGCCTCAATGGGGGATATTATTGGACAGGAGCAGGGAATACGCGCACTTAAAGCCGCACTTTGCGGGCCGAATCCTCAGCACGTTATTATATACGGCCCTCCGGGGGTGGGCAAAACCGCTGCCGCCAGAATAATTCTTCAATGCGCTAAAGAAAGCCCGCTTTCGCCATTTACACGTGACGCAAAATTTATAGAAACCGATGCCACTACAATGCGCTTTGACGAACGCAGTATTGCAGACCCGCTTATAGGCTCGGTGCACGACCCCATATATCAGGGGGCAGGTGCGTACGGCAATGCAGGTGTTCCTCAGCCAAAACCGGGTGCTGTAACAAAAGCGCACGGCGGTATTTTATTTATAGATGAAATTGGCGAACTGCATCCTATACAGATGAACAGACTTTTAAAAGTTTTGGAAGACAGGCGGGTGTTTTTTGAAAGTGCGTATTACACAAGTGGGGACAGAAACATCCCGCAACATATTCACGAAATTTTTAAAAACGGACTACCTGCTGATTTTCGGTTAGTCGGTGCAACTACAAGAACACCCGAAGAAATTCCGGAGGCAATACGTTCCAGATGCGTAGAGGTGTTTTTTGAACCGCTTTCGGCATCTGAAGTCGAAAGTATTTCGCTGGGCGCTGCAGCAAAAGGTGGGTTTGACTTATCTGACGAATGTGCCGGACTTATAGCAAGATATGCCTCAAACGGCAGAGATGCAGTAAATATTGTACAGATTGCCGGAAGTTCCGTGCTTGTAGACGGCAGACATAAAATCGAAGTCAAAGATATTGAATGGGTTATAGAGTTTGGCAGATATAGTCCTATTATAGAGAAAACTGCCGCAAAGGAAAGTGAGATTGGTGTTGTAAACGGTCTTGCGGTGGCAGGAAGGGATCATGGTACAGTTATGGAGGTAGAGGCTTCGGCTGTAAAGTGTGCATCGGGTGCAGGCAGACTTATTACAACCGGTATAGTTGACGAAGAAGAATTTGAGGGCAGGGGTCAGAAACTCAAAAAAATCAGTTCCGCAAAAGCATCTGCCACAAATGTCACAACGGTGCTTAAAAATATTTTTGGTATTGATTATACAGATTATAATATTCATCTTAACTTCCCCGGCGGTGTACCTGTTGACGGCCCGTCGGCAGGAATAGCAATGTTCAGTGCAGTATACTCGTCTGTACTTTCAGTACCCGTTCCTGCAGAAATAGCCATGACGGGCGAACTTTCCATAATGGGTAAGGTAAAACCCGTAGGCGGAGTTGCCGCAAAACTTGATGCGGCACGCAGGGCGGGAGTCAAAAAGGTTATAATCCCTTACGAAAACTATCAGGAGATGTTTGAGGATTTCGGAATGGAGATAGTGCGCGCGAAAACAATTCATGATGTAGTTGATGCGTGCTTCGGGCAAATATCAGAAAAAGCGGTTAGTTGATTCCACTAACCGCTTTTTGCTTTTATAGGAGATAAAAAATTTTTTAAAATTTTAAAAAATTGTGCTTGACACATTGACCATTATATGTTATTATTGTAAATTGCAATCATATCCAGTTTTGGTGCATGGAGTTTGTTTATAACTACAAAATATCCATGTGTCTTTCGTGTTGTTTTTGGTTAATTTCCCAAGTATTTTCAGCGCGAAATCGGGTATATTGCACCGCACGTTTTATACTTATAAAAAAATATGAGGTGATTAGTTTTATGGTACATCCTATCAAGCTTGGCAAAAATGAAAGAATGAGTTATGCAAAATCAACCGAAGTTCTTGAAATGCCAAACTTAATCGAAATACAGAAAAATTCTTATCAGTGGTTTATTGATAAGGGTTTAAAAGAAGTATTGGAAGATGTCTGCCCGATTTGCGATTACTCGGGTAATCTTGTTCTGGAGTTCAGCGATTATTATCTGGAGGACGACCCCAAATATTCTATTGAAGAATGTAAGGCACGTGATGCCACGTATTCGAAACCTCTTAAAATTAAAGTGCGGCTTATTAATAAAGAAACCGGCGAGGTAAAAGAACAGGAAATCTTTATGGGCGAACTTCCGCTTATGACAGATCAGGGTACTTTTATCATCAATGGTGCTGAGCGTGTTATCGTAAGCCAGGTTGTAAGAAGCCCGGGCATTTACTATGCTATGGACCACGATAAAACCGGTAAAGAACTGTTTACATCTCAGGTTATCCCCAACCGTGGTGCATGGCTTGAGTATGAAAACGATTCAAACGATATTTTGTCTGTACGTATTGACAGAACACGTAAAATTCCGATTACAGTTCTTATCCGTGCATTGGGGCTTTCTTCAAATGCGCAGATTCTTGAATTGTTCGGTGAAGAAGAGAAACTTCTTGTTACTTTAGAAAAAGACTCTACTCAGGACACCGAAGAGGCGCTGCTTGAAATTTACAAAAAACTGCGTCCCGGCGAGCCGCCAACGGTAGACAGTTCTACTTCTTTAATAAATTCATTGTTCTTCGATGCTAAAAGATACGACCTTTCTAAAGTAGGCCGCTTTAAATTCAATCAGAAACTCGCCATGGCTGCACGTATCAGAAACGGTATGGCAGCACGTGATATAGTAGACGAAGAGACAGGCGAAATTTTAGTTAAATCAGGCGACCTTATCAGCCGTGAACAGGCTGAGGCTATAGAAAATGCCGGCATCAATGTTGTTTACTTGAATGTAGACGGCAAAGAGGTTAAGGTGTTCTCTAACGATATGGTGCGCATAGAAAATCATATTCCTTTCGATATTTCCGATATGGAAATTACCGAAAAGGTTAAATTCAGCGTGCTCAAAGAAATTTTAGAGCAGTTTACCGCTGAAGACGAAATCAAAGCAGAAATCCGCAGAAGAATGGACGAACTCGTTCCTAAGCACATCATTATTGCTGATATCTTTGCATCTATTAACTACCAGTTGAATTTGCAGTATAACATCGGCACTACAGACGATATCGACCACTTGGGTAACCGTCGTTTAAGAGCAGTAGGCGAACTTTTGCAGAACCAGTTCAGAATTGGTCTTGCACGTCTTGAAAGAATTGTACGTGAAAGAATGACAATTCAGGATATCGATGCGCTTACACCCCAGAGCCTTATTAACTCACGTCCTGTAGTATCTGCCATTAAAGAGTTCTTTGGTTCATCACAGCTTTCACAGTTCATGGACCAGACAAACCCTCTGGCAGAACTTACACATAAAAGACGTCTTTCAGCACTCGGTCCCGGCGGTTTGAGCAGAGAGTGAGCGGGCTTTGAAGTTCGTGACGTTCACCACTCACACTACGGCCGTATGTGTCCTATAGAAACTCCTGAAGGACCTAACATCGGTCTTATCAACTCGCTTGCATCTTATGCAAGAATAAACGAGTTTGGTTTTATTGAAGCACCTTATCGCAAATTTGATAAGAAAACTCTTAAAGTTACAGACGAAGTGGTTTATATGACCGCTGATATAGAAGATAACTACACAGTTGCACCTGCCAGTGAAAAGATTAACGAAGACGGCAGTTTTGCTAATAGCAAGGTTATCGTAAGATACAGAGATGAGTTTATCGAAGTTGAGCCTGAAAAGGTTGACTTTGTAGACGTATCTCCCAGACAGATTGTATCGGTTGCTACCGCTATGATTCCCTTCCTTGAAAACGACGACGCTGTTCGTGCGCTGATGGGATCTAACATGCAACGTCAGGCTGTGCCGCTTCTTACTACCGAGTCTCCAATCGTTGGTACCGGTATGGAATACAAGGCAGCAAAAGACTCAGGTACTGTTGTTTTAGCGAAAGAGGCAGGTACAGTATCTTATGTTGATGCTAACAAAGTTATTATCAAAGAAAAAGGCAATAAGTCAACCGAATACAGATTTACAAAATTCCTGCGTTCTAACCAGAGCACATGTATAAATCAGAAGCCAATCGTATCAGTAGGCGAAAAAGTTGAAAAAGGCGATGTTATTGCAGACGGTCCTTCTACTTCTAACGGTGAAATTGCTCTCGGTAAGAATATCCTTATCGGATTTATGACATGGGAAGGTTATAACTACGAGGACGCTATCTTAATTAATGAAAAACTTGTTAAAGACGACGTGTTCACTTCAATCCACATTGAAGAATACGAGTCAGAATCAAGAGATACAAAACTTGGCCCTGAGGAAATCACACGTGATATCCCTAATGTCGGTGATGATGCATTGAAAGACCTCGATGAACGCGGTATCGTAAGAATCGGTGCTGAAGTTCACACAGGTGATATCTTAGTAGGTAAAGTTACTCCTAAGGGCGAAACCGAACTTTCTGCAGAGGAAAGACTCCTCCGCGCTATCTTCGGCGAAAAAGCAAGAGATGTTCGTGACACTTCCCTCCGTGTTCCTCACGGTGAAAACGGAACTGTCGTTGACGTAAAGATATTCTCAAG
>JAZSBW010000179.1:0-1569 GCA_045602585.1 Clostridia bacterium | reverse complement strand
CGACGCGGCAACCGCCGTTGCCATAGCCACCATACATCGGCGCTACGGGCATTACCATGTTGTCAGTTCCGTTTGATAAAGACATAGTGTTGTCCTCCTTTATAAGATATTATGTAAACTTGCAAGTATTACCTAAAACTTGAATCCCATCTTTTGTGCCTGTTGCATAGCCCGATTCAGCGTATTTTGATCCACCTTGCCACTCTGCACAAGATAGTTGACTATCTGATGGGGGTCATTACGCATTTCCTGTGGTACATTGAGTTTCTGAATCATTTGCTGTACTTTATTCATTACTGTGTTGCTTTGTGTTTCTTGAAAGAGTTTGTTCATTTTTATTCTCCTTTCTCAAAGGCTGTCTGTCCTGTAACATCTGTTTGAGTTCTTCAAATTCACTACGGGTGACAAACTGGGAAGTATCTACCTTTGGTTCATCGTGAGACTGCTGGGATTGCACAATCTCTGTATATGTAAATGAGCGAAGCGGCATGGGTACGCCACTATGGTCAGTGGACTTAATATAGAAACAGTCACTCTCACTATCCATCAGCAAAATACTGTTTCCCGGAGCCACTGGGTAAGCCTTTGCACCTGCTTCCCCTTGTACCCATATAATGCCTGTGTTATTCTGTGAGGCTGTGATAGGGGTATTAGATACTGTCTGCTGTACTGGATACTGTTGCTGATAAGGCATGGGATAATTCATGGGCATACCGTAGTTGTAAATAGCCATTATTCATTCTCCTTCCAATAATAAACGGGTGTTTCTGAACCGCTGTCCCAACTGTCATAGTAGTTGCCATCTTCAACGGCAATTACATGAGTTCCTGTGGCTAACATATAGCGGCCTGCTGGGTAGTCATTACAGAAATCTCGGACCGTATAGCAGTCGGGGCAGGTGTTAGGCAGTACATATTGACTGTATCCTTGGCTTTTTAAGTATGCTCCCCATACATGGTTGGCCGATGGCATATCCTTCATCATAAAGCCCTGTAAGCATACATCGAGATAAACACTTTCCCAGTCTTGGTTAAGTAGTTTACATAATGCCCGTATTACACAGTCTCCGACATAGTTTCCTTGGGGGTTTGGGTTGTAGGGTACGAACATTTTGGTATCTCCTCTGACAAAAGAAAAAGAGCATAGACTGATGAACAGGCTTGCTGTGACATTATGTAAACCAAATCGTCACTAATATCCATCATTAGTCTATGCTCCTTTCGTGATTTGCTTATATGCTACACGAAAAATGGGCTATGAAATTGTATGATAATTGCACAAAAAATGCACCCCCGCTGGCAAGTACGGGGGTGCTGGAGGTAAAAAAGAGGTTATAGAATCCTTAACATCTTGGATTTTACTCGTTTGGCAAGTTTGCTAACCTGTGATTCGGATATGTTCATTTCAAATGCAATCTGCACATTGGACTTATCTTTCGCCCGCAGGTTAAAGTAGGTAAGTTCATCTTCCGTAAAGTTGCACTTATCTCTGAACATCTGTAATTCCCATTCTACAAAGTCACGAATTTTCATCCTTACCCTTTTCTTTATTGATATTGTACTGTGATAC
>JAZSBW010000178.1:0-1685 GCA_045602585.1 Clostridia bacterium | reverse complement strand
AAAATATATAAATAATAATAAATAACAGTAGCAGTAGTATATGTGTATAATGTGGATAAGTATAAAACTACGCATAAAAGCGTATAAAAACGGCTATAATAATCCGTTGATTAAATTGGTTAAAAATTTCAACTTATCAACGTATGTTTTTTACATAAATTAACATCACATATTATCAATGTGGAAAGTTAATAAAAAAACGTGATTAAATTTTTATCTAAAACTTAATCACGTCTTGAAAATCAATATAAAAATGACTATAAAAGTTATCCACACATATTATTTATCCAAATCGTCGAGTATACTGTTTACTGCTGCGTGCGTTTTTGAATTTGAAATAAGGTCGCCCTCAATTTTACGTATACCGTGAATAACTGTAGTATAATGCTTGTCCCCTAAAATCTTACCAATGGCAGTCTGCGACAGGTCTGTGAGTTCTTTTAATATATACATTGCAACCTGACGTGGATAAGCAATGTCATTTGTACGCCTGTCAGAGCGCAAATCCGCTATTTTCAGGTTATAATGCTTTGCAACTGTATCGAGGATAAGTTCAGGAGTAATGTTTTTCTTTTTCTCAAGTTTAAAATCTTTTATAGATTCTTCAACCAGTTCCAAAGTTATTTCTTTGTTCATTAATTGATGGTAGGAAACAAGTTTTTTCATTGCCCCTTCCATCTCTCTTATGTTTGATGTTATGTTTGTGGCAATGTACTGGCATACCTCGTTGCTAACGTCTATATCGTACATCATGGCCTTTTTCTTTAATATTGCTATACGTGTTTCAAGTTCTGGCAACTGAATAGATGCTGAAAGTCCTGATGCAAAACGGTTTATAAGTCTGTCTTCAAGTCCCTGCAAATCTTTCGGAGGTCTGTCGCTTGAAAGAACTATCTGCTTGCCTGCCTGAAATAAAGTGTTGAAAGTATGGAAAAATTCCTCCTGCGTAGAGTCCTTTCCGCAGAAGAACTGAACGTCGTCTACCATAAGTATATCTATAGTGCGGTATTTTTGGCGGAACTGCTCTGTTTTTTCGTCACGGATAGCATTGATAAGGTCGTTTGTAAATTTCTCGCTTGATACGTATAAAACTTTTTTATCAGGTGAGTTTTCTAAAACCAAATTACCTATAGCGTGCATAAGGTGCGTTTTACCAAGCCCTGTACCGCCGTATAAGAAAAGCGGGTTGTGCAGGCTTATTGATTTTTCCGCAACGCAGTAGCATGCCGCGTGCGCAAATTCATTGGACGGGCCTACAACAAACGAATCGAAGGTATAGTCTTTGTTTAAAAGGTAGTTGCTTTCCTCATCAACTGCAAAAGACGGTGTATAAGAGGTAGCAGAAAGACGCGCGCCCTCGCTTTTACGCTCTGATGCAATAAGTATTTTAATTTCTTCTACATTGTATGACATATAAAGAAAAGCGCTTTTAATCTGCTCTGAAAAGCGTTTAGAAACCATATCGCGGTTAATTGCAAGCGGAACTTCAATGGTTAAAATTTCTCCGTCAAAACTTACCGGAACAATATTTTCAAGCCAAGTGTTGAATGAAACCTCAGGTATTTCAGGACGGATAATTTCCAAAACCTCTGTCCATATATCTGATAGATTGTACATTTATAATTCATATCCTTTCAAATTTATAAAAACAAAAATCCTGTGGGTTTTTAATTATATCAAAAAAA
>JAZSBW010000177.1:0-2960 GCA_045602585.1 Clostridia bacterium | reverse complement strand
CTTCTTTTTTAACAGATATTTTATTGTCAGTTATATATATACGATTTGTATCCGAAAATATCATTCCGTTTGCATTGGAATCAAGAATATATTTCAAATTAAATATATTAGATAGTTCATGGTCAATTCGTCCGCCAAGTGCAGCAAAGAGTGTTAGTTCGTTATACCCTTTATCCAATGCCCATTTAATGCAAAGTTGCATATCGGTATCATCTTTTACAGAATCATGAAGAATAATCTCGGTATTATTGAGTATTGGCAGATTTTCTATTGCTTTAAAATCACACGAATCAATATCGCCTATAAAGACATTCGGCGGGATGTCCACATTTATCAAATGCTTTATTCCGCCGTCTGCACATATTATATAATCGCACTTTTTTATTTCCTCAGCAAAAGTAGTATAGTTATCTACTACTCCACTACCGATTATCGCCACTTTCAAAACACATTACCTCTTTTAAAAAATTCCTTACAGGTTTCTGCAGGATCAACTGTATTAAAAATCGAAGAGCCTGCAACTATAACATTTGCACCTGCCTGCATTACCTCAGAAAGATTTTCAAGATTAATCCCGCCGTCAACCTGAATATCAATATCGGGCTTTTTTGCTTTTACGTATTTTATTTTATCAACACAATCAGCAATAAATTTTTGACCGCCAAATCCCGGATTAACAGTCATTATAAGTACCATTACAATATAATCAAGATAAGAGTCAATTTGAGTTATATCTGTAGGTGGATTAATAGCGACAGCAAGTTTTTTATTGTATTTAGCAGTCAATTCACGCAAATATTTTATATCCGGTTCAGTTTCAACATGAACAGTTATAATATCAGCACCTGCTTTCAAAAAAGTTTCTGCATACCTTTCCGGCTCTGATATCATAAGGTGAACATCCAAAACTAAATCAGATATTTTTTTGAGTGACTCAACCATAACAGGACCAAAGTTGATATTTGGAACAAAGTGACCATCCATAACATCTATATGAAGATATTGAGCGCCACCTGCTTCAATTTTCCGCACATCTCTTTCAATATTGGCAAAATCTGCCGCCAAAAGCGAAGGTGATAAAATCATATCAGTAATTCTCCTTATTATTTTTTAAAGTGATGTAAAAATCCAAATAATTATCATATCTGGAGTGATGAATTTTGCCTTGCTCCACAGCATTTATAACACCACAATGTTTTCCACCAAGATGAGCACAGCCGGAGAACTTACAGTCATCAGTATATTCTGAAAACTCAATAAAATATTTCTGTAATTCGTCATACTCTATTCCGTAAATTTCCAGCATACTGAATCCGGGCGTATCGGCAATATATGAACCATCGTCAGTTTTAAAAAGTTCTATATGACGTGTAGTATGGCGGCCGCGGTTTAACTTTTTACTTACATCACCTGTCAACAAATTCAAGTTGTCGAATATTTCGTTTAGCAAACTTGATTTACCCACTCCTGAAAAACCTGCAAACGCAGTAACTTTACCGGAAATAATAGATTTGATTTCTGAAATACCGGTTTTGTTAATTGTACTGGTTTCAATAACTTTATACCCTATATTTTTATAAATTCTGCTAATATCTTCGTAATCAGCACTTAAATCACATTTATTTAAGCAAATAACCGGCTTAACATTATTAGATTCAGCAATAACAAGCATCTTATCTATGAAGTTCAAATCAGGTTTTGGGTTATCAACCGCAACAACTATAACAAGACATTCAATGTTTGCAATAGGTGGACGGACAAAAGAATTTTTTCGCGGGAAAATTTTTGTTACGCTTCCGCTTCCGTCGTCTAATTCCTCTATTTCAACAATATCCCCGGGCAAAGGTTTTACAGAATTTTTTCTGAAAATTCCTCTTGCCCTACATTCAACTATTCTTTCGGCGGTTTCTACATAATAGAAACCGCCTATACCTTTTAAAATAATTCCTTTTGCCATATTAATTACCGAAATTTACATTCTGTGAAGCAACTTTTGAACCATCTATATAGATTTCAAAAGTTACATTACCGGTGCCGGAAACAGTTTTAACAAAATCCGGATTTTTCTTGGGATACTGAATTCCCTCATAAACAGTAGTTCCGTTTGAAGTAATTTTAACAGTTACTTCATCTTTATCCGTAGGAAGTGTAATAAACAATGTTTTTTCCTTCACTGTACCTGTTGTGTGAGTGTCCTCCTCTTCATTACCGCCTTCTCCGTTACTCAAAACCAAATTGATAACTGTTTTTTCCTCAACAGAATCACCGCCAGGAACACTTTGTTTGATAACAGTATCTTTCGCTTTTGAAGAATTTTGATAATCAAATGAACCGACCACAAGGTTTTCCTGTTCGATACGACGTTTTGCCTCTGCTTTTGTCATACCGACAAGGTTTGGAACAACAACTTCACCATCTTCCACACCATCACTTACATATAATGTAACAGAATCCCCTTCTGAGAGAGAGGTTCCCTTTGCAGGATACTGAGATATAACATAATCAACAGGTATATTTTCGTTATGTGTTCTTTCGATTTTAACTATTAATCCTAAGGCCTTTAATTCGCTTTCTGCAACAGAAAATTCTTTATTTTCATAATTCTTAAGTTTTATAACATCTCCGCCTTTTGCAACGGTGACTTCAATAGATTGTGAACCTTTAACCATACGTCCCGCTTTAGGGTACTGTTCTATAATAGTGCCGGCTTCTTCATCAGAAGACTCTACACTTTCTTTAATAATGATAGTAAAACCTGTATCTTCCAAAAATGCTTCTGCCTCTTCAACAGTTTTAGAAATCAAATCCGGCACTTCTATTTCTTTATTGTTTCCAAGAAAACCAAATGGATTAAAATCCGGAAAAATCATCTTAGCAGCAAACATAGAAAGTAATAAAACTATAACGAGAGAAGTAATAAGAGCACTAACGATAGTTTTTTTATCGCTTTTTGAAATCTT
>JAZSBW010000176.1:0-8285 GCA_045602585.1 Clostridia bacterium | reverse complement strand
AATAAAAAAATAGTATTGAATTTTGTTTGAAAATGTTATATAATAACCATAGTATTATGAACAATTATGTTGTTTAATAAGTGTATTGACATTATATGATTTTTTTAGTATTCTATTACTGTATTTATTCGCAATTATTATGTCAATAACCTAAAAGGAGCGTTATATATGTTAAGCAAAGACGTTATAGTTCAAAATCAGGTGGGTTTGCATGCGCGCCCTGCAACCTTTTTTATACAAAAGGCAAACAATTTTAAATCAAGCATATGGGTTTCTAAAGACGACCGCAAAGTAAATGCAAAAAGTCTTTTAGGTGTTCTTTCGCTTGGTATTATAAAAGGCACTGCCATAACGGTTATTGCCGATGGCGAAGACGAGGAAGAGGCAGTTAACACTTTGGTTGGGTTGATAGAATCTAACTTTGATGACGCTCAATAATTTACGTACTTAATTTTAAAGGACATCTTCATTTCGAAGATGTCCTTTTCTTATCCCACATTTCTTTTTAAATCAGAAACCATTTTTTTATATTCTTCATAACCATACAAACCGTTTAAAATATCAAGCAGCATATTAGCAGAAATTCTGGCAGGAAGTTCAAGATTTTTAAGAAGTTTCTCACGCAGAATTTTGCTGTCTGCTCCGCCGCTTAGTCCGTCTGCAAACAAGTCGGATTTAGATATAAGGCGGATATCATCAGGCATTTTCTGTTCTGTAACGCCTGCATTTTTAAGCGCTTCCACAATGATGTTGTCGCTTATACCCTCAACCCCCAGAAATCCTTCCTTAGACGGCTTGTCTTTGCGTTTTTCTTTGCCTTTGACATCAGGAATATATGCGTGCTTTACGTTCTTATTGCCAACAAGATTTTTTATATAATTACGTATCTGAAATCCCGCCCTGTCGCTGTCAGTAAAAATTATAATTCCCGTTGTGGCTGCAAATCGGCGTATCATTTCAATTTTTTTCTTATCCTTATATATACGAAATCCGTTCGTTGTTATTACTGTGGCATCTACAATTTGGTTTATTTTATTCTGGTCGTATATGCCTTCCACAATAATGGCTTCTTTTATTTTAAACATATCTTTCTCCTAAAGTTTCAGTTCGTCATACAGACTCTGCAGTTTATCGCACGAATCCGAAAATTTGTTAAGTTCTGCCTTAGAAAGCGGAAGACGCACAACATCACGTATACCGTTTCTGTTAACCACAGCAGGCACACCGATGAAAATATCTTTCTGCCCGTATTCGCCGTTTAATTTTGCAGAAACAGTAAGCACGCTGTTTTCGTTGCCGAATACGGCTTGGGTAATTCTGGTCATTGCCATACCTATTCCATAATATGTGGCACGTTTTGCATCAATTATTTTATATGCCGCCTCGCGCACTTCTACGCTAAGCGCCTCCATCTGCTCACGGGTATATTTACCGCGCGATTCCTCGCAGATCTCCAAAACAGGCTTGGTTGTTACCATCGCTTGCGACCAAGGTACAAATTCACTATCACCATGCTCGCCCATAACATAAGCGTGTACGTTTCTGGGGTCAATACTAAAATAATCACCAAGGAGGTATCTTAAACGGGCAGTATCTAAAGTAGTACCCGTACCGAAAACTCTCGAACTGTCAAATCCCGAAAGTTTGCATGTAATTCTTGTCATTATATCAACAGGGTTTGTGGCAATTAAGAATATTCCGTCAAATCCGCTTTCAATAACGGGCATAACTATTGATTTAAAAACCTCAGCATTTCTCTGCAGTAAATCTGTTCTGGTTTCACCTGCCTTTTGTGAGACACCTGCACATATCGCCACAATATCCGCATCAGAGCAATCAGAATATTCGCCGGCATAAATGCGCATATTAGAACTTGAAAAAGCAAGTCCGTGATTTAAGTCCATCGCCTCACCGATTGCTCTTTTTTTATCTATATCTATAAGAACAAGTTCGTCACACACGTTACGGTTGAGCATAGCATAGGCATAACTCATCCCAACAAATCCTGTGCCGATAATAACAACTTTTCTTTTTTCCTGTGTCATAAAAAACACCCTTTCACATTTCTTTTGAATTATTTTACCCAAATAATATGTGAATAAACGTAGTTTTAAAACAAAAAGCGAGCGCGCTGCGCCCGCTTTTTAAATTTAATTAGTTATCAGTTTCTGATAATTATGGTTGTTGCCTCGAACACGCCTGATGAACGTGAACCCATAGCGGTAATTGTCTGACCAACTTCAACATCTTTAAGTTTTTTATCTGTAGATGAATTGGTGGAAATAATTCTTGCACCTGTTTTTACAAATACCTGCTCTACGTTCTCGGTACCGGAAACAGCATCAACATATTTAACCTGAATAAGGTTATAAGATACGTTTACACCAACTACCTGACCCTGAACGTCAGTATCTTCTGCGATAGGTGTTGTATCTATTTTAACAATGCTGTCACTTTCCAATGTAATGGTAGCGTTTGTATTGATACGCAAATCATAAATTGTGCCTTCTTCACCGTCTAAAAGAATTTTAGCGTTGCGCGCTACAGGGTACTCATATGTTTTAGTGCCGATTTTAATTTCTATAGAGGGAGTCTGTGCTATGTTTATTGACTGGATAATACCTGTATCAGATGTAGTTGTGCTGGTTGCATCAATGCTGGTAATTACATTATATTCAAGTTTAACAGTTGCCTTATCGCCAACGAGGATATCCGTCATTGTAGCACTGTCTGCATTTTTTGCAACTTTGACATTAGTTGCTACGGGGTAGATTTCCTCAACATCATTTGACTTGATTGTCATACTTACGCCATCAGTAAGGTCTATTGCGGTAATTGTACCTTTGATAGTCTTTTTCGCCGTTTCAGCATTTATAACTGTAATTTTGTTATTTTTGATAGTAAGTTTTACATAATCACCTACAGCAAGGTCTGTAAGTTTACCTTCATTGCCGTCGTATGTAATTGCAGCATTGTCTGCAATTTTATATGAAACTACTCCGCCGTTTGCAGATGTCATATCTTCAACTTTTAAAGTAGTAGCATCGGTTGCTTTTGCAACAGACACAAGTTTACCGGAAATAATTCCGTCGCTCTGTGCAGTAAGGAAATCAACCACATAGAGCATATCGTTCTGAGTTGTAACTACTGCTTCCCAGCCCACTTTAATATCGTCGGGTTCAATAACATCACCATCGCAACGCAATGTTACACTCTTTGGCAGAACTGTGTATGCTTTGTTTGTGTCATCAGCAAGTTTAAATCTGATAGTTCTTGTGGCTTGGTCGTATGATGCCACTATGCCTTTGAACATATCATAAGACGTTAAATCCTGCAATTTATAAAGCACAAGCGCAGCCTGCGCTCTGGTTACATTATTAAGAGGAGCAAAGGTGTTATCTCCCATACCCTGCATAAGTCCCTGTGCTGTAACGTATTCAACGTATTTTCTGGCGGTTGTGGGTATCTGGAGTGTATCTGTATAGTCAAGAACAGCAGTAACTTTGTCTTTTACTTCCTGTTCTGCACCCATACCTTTTGTAAGAAGAACTGCTACTTCGTAACGTTTCATACCTTCGTTGGCAGCACCGCCTGCGAGGTAATCGTCGAGTTCGTCTTCAAAGATAATACCTTTAAGAAGCAAATAGCAGATTTCGTCTGTACCGAAAGATAAAGAATAATCTTCAATCTTTTCTTCGTGAAGTTCTTTTGCTTTTTCAACCAAAGAAGCATTTACTTCCTCACGGCTGCCAAGAACGCGTGCGATTAACGCGAGAGCCTCAAGTTTAGTAACAGTATTTTCAGGTTTAAAAGTTCCGTCTGTGTAACCACTGATGATTCCGTCATCAGCCATTGCTGAAATCTCGTTTACACACCAAGCATATTTGCTTGCGCTTACATCTGCAAATCCTTTCGCAGATACGGTTGCAAATGATGCACATACCACAGTAAGTGCGAGTACCATTGCAAGTAATCCCCTAAATTTTTTCATTCTTTTCTCCTCCTTGTTATATATGTTTTAATTAATTGTTTTCAATATCCAAATACGGTACTGCGTTTAAAGTCATATCAGCGATATTACCTTTTAAAAATTCGTAATACGCGCTTGACGCTATCATAGCGGCATTGTCCGTACAAAATGGAAGTGACGGAAAATATATATCGTAACCATCGCTTCGGTTTTCAAGTTCTTTTCTGAGTCTTGAATTTGCTGCCACACCGCCCGCCAGAGCGATTTTTTTAATTCCGCATTTATCAGCCGCTTCAAGCAGTCTGTCGACAAGCACCTCTACAACGCTCCTCTGGAAACTTGCGGCAATGTCTTCTTTTTTGAATTCTTCGCCTTTTTGCTGTGCGTTGTTTACAAAATTCATAACACCGGTTTTTATTCCGCTGAAACTGAAATCATAGCAACCTTCGCCAAAAGAAACTTTTTTGAACTTGGCAAAGTTTTCATCGCCACCTATAGCACATTTGTCAATTTCAGGCCCTCCCGGATAAGGCAGGCCGAGTATTCTTGCTACTTTGTCAAATGCTTCGCCTGCGGCATCGTCACGCGTTCTGCCAAGAACTTCAAATTCAGTATAATCTTTAACGTGTACTATATGGCTGTGACCCCCCGATGCTACAAGGCATATAAACGGTGGTTCAAGTTGTTTATGTTCAATAAAGTTTGCACATATATGACCGCGTATATGGTGTACAGGAATAAGCGGTTTATCAAGTGCAAATGCAAGCGCTTTTGCGGCAGACACGCCTACCAACAATGCGCCGACAAGACCCGGACCGTATGTTACGCCAATAGCATCAATATCGTCAAATGTAACATTTGCCTGTTCCAATGCCTCTGCAACAACAGCATTTACTATTTCCAGATGCTTTCGTGATGCTATCTCAGGCACCACTCCGCCGAATTTTTTATGTATTTCTATCTGGGTAGAGATTACATTCGACAAAATCTCTCGGCCATCTTTTACAACGGCGGCGGCAGTTTCGTCGCACGAGGTTTCTATCCCTAAAATCAATGACAAAGTATCACCACCTTAAAATCTTCTTGTCATTATCAATGCATCCTCGCCATTGTCGCTGTAATACCTTTTTCTTTCGCCCTCAATTTCAAATCCGAGGCTTTTATAAAGCGCAATAGCGGCTATATTGCTCCTGCGCACCTCTAATGTGATAAGCAGGAAGTTATTTTCTATACAAATATCAATCAAACACGAAAGCAGTATTTTGCCAATACCTTTGCGGCGATTATCAGGATGCGTTGCTATATTGGTTATGTTTGCCTCGCCCGCTATAACCGTAATTCCTGCATATCCGACAACCTTGTTTTCCTCTATACCGACTGCATAAAAGCAATTAGGGTTGTCCATATCCTGTTCAATAAGCATTTTACTCCAAGGCTTGGAAAACGACAATCGATTAATTTTGTCTATGCCATCTATATACTGTTTTTTTAATGTTTCTATAATCATAAGTTCGGTTTAATCTTAGCAATCACTGTATCTATGGCTTCTTTCAGCTGATGTGCACACTCTCTGTATTCTTCTTCATCCCCGCCGAACGGGTCAGAAATTTCGTCATCACTGCCATAGGCGTATTCGGGGAAAGTATAAATCTTATCACTTTGTTGCGGATAGAGGTCTATCAAAGTGTTTCTGTGGCTTAATGTCATAACAAGTACAAGGTCAGCCTCGTCAATATCCTCTTTTGTAACCTGCTTGGACATATGGTCAGAGAGGTCAATGTCCATCTCCTCCATAACTTTAACGGCATTATCACTTGCAGGCGTGGGCATATATACATTTATTCCGGCAGTATTAATATTAATACACCCGACGCCGTCATCGTCAATGGCTTTTTCAAACAAGCCGCCCGCCATAGCGCTTCTGCAAGTATTTCCTGTGCATACAAGCAAAATATTCATAGTTCAGTTCCTGATACCTTTCTGCCCACATTAGTATTGGTTTTTCCGTCGTGAGCCAACAGAAGATTTATTTTATGTCATCTGCATTTACGGTTTTGTGACCGGCAGATTTAAAAAGTCTGTTTTTAACCGCCAGACCTATTCCGCCCTCATCAGCAAATTCCGCATATACAGTATTAACTCCGTGTTCGTCGAATAACCTTAAGTTATAAAAAAGTCCGTTTGCATACTCCTCCATACTGTTGCCTGCATTTATAACGAATGCACCGTTATATGTGCCGCCTTTGTAGGTGAGCACACCCACCCCATCGGTTATCCTGCTTTCAATATACTTTCTTACATTATCTTTACTGCCCATAACAACGGTAACGTCTGCCTTGGGTGCGTAATGCTTATATTTCATACCGGGGCTTTTTGGTTTATCTGTTTCTTTAAGTATGCCTTTATTTATGATTATATCCGGCACAATCTTTTTTAACTCCTCGTACGTGATTTTACCGGGACGAAGAATTTCGGGTACATCGCCGCTTACGTCAACTACTGTTGATTCCAAGCCAACCTCACTTGCGCCGCCGTCTATTATATAATCTACCCTGCCGTTCATATCGTCTATAACGTGCCTTGCAACTGTGGGACTTGGACTACCCGAAAGATTTGCAGACGGTGCTGCAATAAAGCAACCGCTTTTTTGGATAAGTTCGTGTGCTATGGGGTTAGACGGCATTCTGATTGCCACAGTATCAAGCCCTGCGGTTACCACTCCGCCGACAAGGTCAGACTTTTTCATAATAAGCGTTAAACAACCGGGGAAAAATGCATCCATAAGTTTTTTTGCATCGTCGCTTTGATAAGATGTTAATTTATAAACATCTTCAATATGCGCTATATGCACTATCAATGGATTATCGGCAGGTCTGCCCTTAGCGGCAAATATTGAACGTACTGCATCGTCATTTAAAGCGTCTGCGCCAAGTCCGTAAACGGTTTCCGTAGGGAACACCACCGTGCCGCCGTTTTTAATACACTTAGCCGCTTCGTCAATATTGTCTGCCGTTATTATTTTTGTCATAACAAAACTTCCTTACTCGTTTTCGCTGAGTTTGAGTTTTTCGCTCTGGTCAGTTGTAATAAGTGCGTCTATAATCTCGTTTAAATCGCCGTTTAAAACAGTGTCAAGTTTATGAAGTGTAAGACCTATTCTGTGGTCAGTTACTCTGCCCTGAGGATAGTTGTAGGTGCGGATGCGCTCGGATCTGTCACCCGTGCCGACCTGACTTTTACGCTCTGCAGAAATTGCGTCGTTGTGTTCCTGAAGTGCCTTGTCGTAAATTCTGGAACGTAAAATCTTCATCGCTTTATCTTTGTTTTTATGCTGAGATTTTTCGTCCTGACACGAAACCACAATGCCTGTTGGAATATGTGTGATACGCACCGCTGAGTCGGTAGTGTTTACGCACTGACCGCCCGGTCCTCCTGCACGGAAAACGTCTATTCTTAAATCGTTCGCGTTAATTTCAACCTCTACCTCTTCAACCTCGGGTAAAACTGCCACAGTAACTGTTGATGTATGAATTCTGCCGCCTGATTCTGTAGAGGGGATTCGCTGTACTCTGTGAACGCCGCTTTCAAACTTTAATCGGCTGTAAGCACCTGCGCCGTTAATGGAAAAAGAAATTTCTTTAAATCCGCCGAGTTCGGTTTCGTTAGACGATAAAATTTCAACACCCCAGCGATTCATTTCCGCATACATTGAATACATTCTGAAAAGTGTTCCGGCAAAAAGTGCCGCTTCGTCACCGCCTGCGCCGCCGCGTATTTCGACGATAACGTTTTTATCGTCATTGGGGTCTTTCGGCAAAAGTAATATTTTAAGTACCTCTTCCACCGCCACAATTTTTTCCTTGCACTCGGCAAGGTCTGCCTCTATAAGTTCTTTAAAATCCTTGTCCACATCGCCATCGAGCATTTCCTTTGCTTCGTCAATATCGCTTTTAAGTTTGTTATACTCTCTGTATTTATTAACTATCGGCGTAATATCGGAATGTTCTTTGCAAAGTTTGCGCCATTGGTCCTGATCTGCAATTATTTCTGGGTCGCTGATTTTATTTTCTAAATCGGCAAATCGTTCTTCTAAAAACGATAATTTGTCAAACATTTATCCACCTCAAAAGTCATTAAAGGTTACATTTCACCTTTTAATTTATTGTACCATAACTTATATAAAAAATAAAGGCTTTTTTTACGTTTTAACCTTAGTGTAATATTTGGATTGTTTTTTTGACATTACTGTTACATACAAATGCGTTTTATTGACATATACAACAAAATATTATACATTGATTTTACAAAGGAGGCG
>JAZSBW010000175.1:0-4372 GCA_045602585.1 Clostridia bacterium | reverse complement strand
TTCAATACTGGAGAGATAGAAAGAAGCGGCATAACCGATTTTTTCTTCATAAGCTTTGCCGACAGTTTTGATAATGGTGTCACAAGCTTCGGTTTTTGCCAGCGTCACGGTACAACCACCGAATCCTGCACCGGTCATACGTGAGCCTACAGTACCGCTTATTTTGCGTGCCTCGTCAACCAATGTATCGAGTTCCAAACAAGTAACTTCGTAAAGGTCGCGCAAAGAGTTGTGCGATGCGTTCATAAGTCTGCCGAATTCAGCGATGTCGCCATTTCCAAGCGCATCAACAGAACGCAGAACTCTGTCATCTTCGCAAATAACGTGTTCCACTCTTTTTAATACAACCTCGTCGTCAATAAGGTGCTTGTGCGCATCAAATTCTTCTTTGCTGATTTCACCAAGACAGGTTTTATCGGGCATAGCGGTTTTTAAAATCTCAAGACCTGTTTCGCACTCTTGTCTTCTTTGATTATAAGCAGAAGAGCCGAGCGAGTGTTTTTTGTTTGTGTTTGCAATTACAATTTTCTTGCCCTGTAAATCGAGTTTGACATATTTATAAGACAAATCTTTGCAATCCAAGAAAATAGCGTGACCTTCCTTACCCATTGCAGAGGAAAACTGGTCCATAATTCCGCATTTAACGCCTATGTAGTTATGCTCTGCCATCTGGCTTATTTTAGCCATTTCAATCATATCAACGGGAGTGGTTATGCCGTTTTTCTCGTTAGAAAGTGTTGCAATGCACAGCGCTGTAGACACCTCTATAGCGGCAGATGACGAAAGCCCGCTTCCATGCGGAGTGGTGTCATCATAAAGCATATCCATACCCATAACGTCGTATCCGTTTTTAAGCATCTCGTAAGCAACACCAAGTTGATAGTCGCCCCATTTGATGTCTTTGTAATTTTCAAGATTGTCAATGTCTGCTTCAACCATAATTTTAAGGTCTGATGCCATAAGACGGATTTTTTTATCATCTCTTAAACTGCACAGAATGGTAGTTTTCATTTTAAGAGCGCCGGGGAATACGTATCCGCCGTTGTAGTCTGTGTGCTCACCGATTAAGTTTACTCTGCCGGGGGAAGCAAAAGTGCGTATGCCGATGTCTTCACCGCCGAAATATTCTAAAAACATAGATTTCATTTCTTTAATTTCCATGTGAAATATCACTCCATTTGCGCAAGTTTTATATACAATGATTATATACTTAATTTGGTTTGTAGTCAAGATAAAACATATATATTGGACTTTGAAAAAACATCTTGCAAAATCACACAATTAATGGTATAATAATTTTGCGACATAGTTTAATATTATATACCTGCAAGTTTACGTTTGTTAAAAACGTATGCTTTGTTTGTTATACTTGTGGGTATAAACTATGTCGCAATAGGAACAAGGCTGCGTTTTTTTGCGTGGCTTTGTGCCACGCATTTTTTATTTTAAGAAGGTGATACATACTCAAAAGTTATTCCTGTTTTGCGATACACCTTATAAAAAGGGCACGGATTTTATCCGTGCCCTTTTTAATAGATTTAATTTTTTACTGTATTGCAGAAATGTCAATCTTATCGTCTGTATGAACGATAGGGGTAACAACTTCAACATCAGAGTAAATCGGCATACCTGTACCTGCGGGTATGAGTTTACCGATGATAACATTTTCTTTAAGACCGATAAGCGGGTCAATTTTACCTTTAGTAGCGGCATCTGTAAGAACTCTTGTAGTTTCCTGGAATGACGCTGCCGACAGGAACGAGTCTGTAGCAAGGGCTGTTTTGGTAATACCAAGAAGTACGGGTTTGCATGCAGGAGGTGTTTTGCCCTCAGCAACTGCTTCTTCGTATACTGCATCAAACTCAGCCTTATCAATCATAGCGCCGATAAGCAGGTTTGTATCGCCCTGTTCTTCTACACGTACCTTTCTGAGCATCTGACGAACGATAACCTCAATATGCTTATCGTTAATATCAATACCCTGTAAGCGGTATACACGTTGTACTTCCTGAATAAGGTAATCCTGAACAGCAGTAACACCCTTGATACGGAGCAGGTCGTGCGGATATACAGAACCTTCTGTAAGTTCGTCACCGGCTTGAAGTGCCTGACCGTTCTCAACTTTAATTCTTGAACCATATGGTATAAGGTAAGTGTTTTTCTCGCCTGTTTCCTGATTGGTAACAACGATTTCACGCTTTTTATTTGTTTCAACAAGTTCTGCCACACCGTCGGTATCTGTAACTACTGCAAGACCCTTAGGTTTACGTGCTTCAAACAATTCCTCAACACGGGGCAGACCCTGAGTGATATCTTCACCCGCAACACCACCGGTATGGAATGTTCTCATTGTAAGCTGTGTACCAGGCTCACCGATAGACTGAGCAGCAATAATACCTACTGCTTCACCGGCATTAACAAGTTTGCCGTTTGAAAGGTTAGAGCCGTAGCACTTAGCACAAACGCCCACACGAGAATGGCAAGTGAGTATACTTCTTATCTTAACAGCCTTAACACCTGCTGCTACAACTTTTGAAGCGTCGTTTTCCGTCATAAGACTATCAGCACGAACAATAATTTCGCCTGTTTCGGGATGAACAACATCTTCCATAGCAACTCTGCCGATGAGTCTGTCGTGCAGTGACTCAATAAGTTCGTTACCGTCTTTAATATCTGTCGCTACAATACCTTCGTGCGTTCCGCAGTCGTGCTCACGGATAATAACGTCCTGAGATACGTCTACAAGACGTCTTGTAAGGTAACCGGAGTCCGCTGTACGCAGAGCAGTATCGGCAAGACCTTTACGCGCACCGTGAGTAGAAATAAAGTACTCAAGTACGTTAAGACCTTCACGGAAGTTAGCCTTGATAGGAATTTCAATTGCACGTCCCGATGTATCAGCCATCAGACCACGCATACCGGCAAGCTGTTTAATCTGGTCTTTACTACCACGCGCACCGGAAGTTGCCATCATATAGATGGGGTTGAATTCGTCAAGGTTATCCATAAGAGCATTAGAAATGCTGTCAACTGTTTCGTTCCATGTTTTGATAACGCTGTTATAACGTTCTTCATCAGAGATACGTCCGCGTTTGTACTGCATTGTAATCTTGTCAACTGCTTTTTCTGCTTCAACAAGTATTTCGTTCTTGGTTTCAGGAATTTCCATATCAGATACGCTGATGGTAATAGCACCTCTGGTAGAGAACTTAAAGCCAAGAGCCTTAATCTTATCAAGAACTTCTGCAGTTTCGGTAGTGTTGTGAACACGTATGCAGTTATCAACAATTCTGCCGAGAACTTTTTTATCAACAACAAAGTTTACTTCAAGTTCAAATTCGTTATCGGGGTTAGTTCTGTCTACAAAGCCCAAATCCTGTGGAATGTTAGCATTGAAGATAAGACGTCCAACCGTTGCATCAATGATTTTTGACTTGCGTTCGCCGTTTGCACCTGTTTTTTCCATAAGCACTTTAATAGGTGCGTGCAGACCGACTGCACCCATATTATACGCAAAGATTGCCTCGTCGTAAGATGAGAAATATTTGCCTTCGCCGGGCTCGCCGGGTTTCTGTATAGTAAGGTAGTAACTACCGAGAACCATATCCTGTGTAGGTACGGTTACGGCTTTACCGTCCTGAGGTTTAAGCACGTTGTTTGCAGAAAGCATTAAAAATCTTGCCTCTGCCTGTGCTTCGGGTGAAAGCGGTACGTGAACAGCCATTTGGTCACCGTCGAAGTCGGCATTGTACGCTGTACATACCAACGGGTGCAGTTTGAGTGCTCTACCCTCAACTAAGATAGGCTCAAACGCCTGAATACCAAGTCTGTGAAGTGTAGGAGCACGGTTCAAAAGAACGGGATGCTCTTTGATAACGTCTTCAAGCATATCCCAAACTTCGGGACGAACGCGCTCAACCATACGTTTAGCGCTCTTGATGTTATGGCAGAAGCCATCGCTTACAAGACGTTTCATTACGAAAGGTTTAAACAGTTCGAGTGCCATTTCTTTTGGCAGACCACACTGATAAATCTTGAGTTCAGGACCTACAACAATAACTGAACGTCCTGAGTAGTCAACACGTTTACCGAGCAGGTTCTGTCTGAAACGTCCCTGCTTACCTTTAAGCATATCGGAAAGTGATTTTAAAGGACGGTTTGAAGAACCTGTAACAGGTCTTCCGCGTCTGCCGTTATCTATAAGCGCGTCAACTGCTTCCTGAAGCATTCTCTTTTCGTTTCTAACGATGATATCAGGTGCTTCAAGTTCCAACAATCTTCTCAAACGGTTGTTTCTGTTGATAACACGTCTGTAAAGGTCGTTAAGGTCTGATGTCGCAAATCTGCCGCCGTCGAGTTGTACCATTGGGCG
>JAZSBW010000174.1:0-11887 GCA_045602585.1 Clostridia bacterium | reverse complement strand
AAACTGTTACCCTCAAAGTAAATGCCTATTTTGGCAAGTTCCTCAGCGGAAGTTTTGCAATAGTGATTTTCAATATCGTTGTAGCCTTTGAATTTTTCTGTTACAGGTTTGCCGGCACTATTTATCTCTACACCTGTTTCGGCATTAAATATAGGGTGTTCGCAAAGCGCATATGCAAGATTTGCGTTAGTTGATTTGGTTTCTTTGCCTGTTTTTTCGTCGTATACATATTCAGTAGAAGTTATATACTGAAGTCTGAAATTCTCATCAGTAAGTACATTTTTGTATATCATATTCGGGGAAATCACATTTTCTGCTGACGGGAACTGAGTGTCTGTCCAACTGCAGTTAAAACGGCTGATTTCACCTGTATGCGGATTTACCAAAACGCTTAATCTATCGTTATTTACACGAATGCAGTTTACGTATCTGTCGTATGTATAGGAATACTTATCTTCCTTGCCGATTGTAAACTTTGGCTTTGTCTGCGCAAGTTTTTCTGCATAGTATTTATTTAAAAATGCGTCTGCGTTTGTCTTTGCTTTTTCAGCATCATATTCTGTGAGTTCCTGATTCTTTTGAGATGTGTTAAAACTTATTACTTCGCGTGTTTTAGCGTTTATCGATACATTTGCGTAGTAATAGTCATCTTTTAAATTCTTTGAAAAATTTATAGATGCAATAAACTCACCGTAACGATTTTGTGACACGCTGTATCCTGTAATCTCGGCATCTTCGCGTATTTTAAATTCGGGAATACCGCGTGCAATTTTCTCCGCATCTTCTTTAGAAATCATTTTGTTTATTTCGTTTACGAGTTTTTGTTCTTCGGGTGATAGTGCCGCTTCTTCTTTTAACAGCATATCGTTCGTGGCAGAGGCTGAACCTGATGTGTATACCACGTATGAATGTGTTTTTGTCTCACCGTTGAATGCATCTATGTAGGCAGAGGTATCTTTTGCTTTGTATGAAAGGTATATTTCTTTAACCTGCTTGTCCTCTGCCACTATGTTGTATATAAGTTCGTAGCCGATGTTATTTGTATAAGCGTCTTTTGCCTGCTGTATAGTGAGAATATTTTCGGGGGAGGGAAATTCTGCTTCTGTCCAGTTTGCATTGTAGTTTATAACCTCTAAGGTTTGAGAGTCTAAGTTAATTGAAATATAATCGCCTGCAACAGGTATAGAATTTTCTAATCTTTCAAAACGCACGGTGTATAATGTGCCTTCGTCTACTTTTCCCGCTGACACATTTTTGGCACGTTCAGGTGCTATAATGCTGAGCAGTTCGGTTGCTTTTTTAACTGCATCATCAGCAGAGAATTTTGGAAGTAAACTATCGGTTGAATAACTTCTTCCGAGTCTGTAGTGTTGAATGTCGCCGTCTTCTTCAATGCGTACACTTATATAAGGCTGATATGAATATTCGTCTTTGCTTTTGCTTTTCCACGAAAGATAATATGTAACATCGCATGCGTAGTCGTCTTTGTTATAATTTTCAAAAACAAATTCGTTATCGTTTATAGAAAACTTTTCTTTAACGGCAAGTATCAGTTTTGCAACTGTATCGCCATCATCAGCAATAACGGGTGTGCAAGCAGAAATGCACATAACAAAACAAAGTAATACGGATAAAATTTTTTTCATATTCATCATCCTTTCTTTGAATATTAGACGTTAAAAAATTATAAAATGTTCCATAAATTCTCAAAAAAACGTAGATTTTTTTCGAATTTGTGATATAATTATACATATATTATACGTTGTTTTTCGGGTGTTGTCAAAATAAACATTTAAAAGCCTTGAAAAAACAGCGATTTTATGATACGATTATTTAATAATTAAAAATTGAGGACGTGAATATTTTGAACGAAAAATTTTACATTACAACGGCTATTGCTTATACCTCGCGCAAACCGCATATCGGTAATACTTATGAAGTTATTTTAACTGATGCTATTGCAAGATTCAAGCGTCAGATGGGTTATGATGTTTTCTTCCTGACCGGTACTGACGAGCATGGTCAGAAGATTGAAGATATTGCAAAGGAGCAGGGCGTAACTCCTAAGCAGTATGTAGACGGTGTTGCGGGTGAGATTAAAAATATATGGGATATGATGAATTCCAGTTACGATAAATTTATCCGTACTACTGATAAAGAACACGTTGAAACTGTACAGAAAATATTCAAAAAACTCTACGACCAAGGCGATATCTATAAAGGTGAGTACGAGGGTTGGTATTGTGTGCCGTGCGAATCGTTCTTTACAGATACACAGATAGAGGGCGGAGTATGCCCCGACTGCGGACGACCTGTTAAGAAAACCAACGAGGAAGCATATTTCTTTAAAATGAGCAAATATCAGGATGCGCTTATGAAACATATTGAAGAGAATCCCGATTTTATTCAGCCTGAGTCACGCAAAAAAGAAATGGTTAATAACTTTTTAAAACCAGGACTTCAGGATTTGTGTGTGTCACGTTCATCATTTAAATGGGGAATTCCCGTTACATTTGACGATAAGCACGTTATCTATGTCTGGATTGATGCGCTTTCAAACTACATCACAGCACTTGGCTATTCTCCCGACGGCTCTGATGAAAAATATAATAAGTACTGGCCTGCAGATGTGCACATCATCGGTAAGGATATTTTAAGATTCCATACCATCTACTGGCCCATTATGCTTATGGCTTTGGGAGAGCCTCTGCCGAAGAAAGTATTCGGACATCCCTGGCTTTTGTTCGGCGCTGATAAAATGAGTAAATCCAAAGGCAATGTTATATATGCAGACGACCTTGTGCGCCATTTCGGTGTAGATGCGGTGCGCTATTACGTTCTGCGCGAGATGCCTTTTGCTCAGGACGGAACTATCACATACGAAACAATCATTGCAAGATTTAATGCTGACCTTGCAAACACATTAGGTAACCTTGTAAACCGTACTGTTGCTATGGCTGACAAATATTTTGGCGGAACTGTTGCGCATAAGGGTGCAGTTGATGCCGTTGATGCAGAACTTAAAGATGCCGCAATAAAAGCACGTGATGCAGTTGCTGCAAAAATGGAGGAATACCGTGTGGCAGATGCATTAGAGGAGATAATCTCTCTTGCGCGCCGCAGTAATAAATATATTGATGAAACTGAGCCCTGGGCACTTGCTAAAGACGAAGCAAAAGACGACAGATTGCAGACAGTTCTCTATAATCTTTTAGAGGCAATCCGCTTTATCGGTGTGCTTATAGCGCCTTTCCTGCCTGAAACTGCGGATAAAATAATTGCTCAGTGCGGTGCCCAAAAAGCAGATATAAACTCGCTTAGTGAGTTTGCAGACAACGGCTCTGTAACTGTAGGCAAGGCAGAGATGCTTTTTGCAAGAATTGACGAAAAGAAGAAACTGGCTGAACTTGAGGCTGAGATGCAGGCTGCCATGGATGCCGCTAAAAAAGCCGAAGATAAAAAAGAAGAGCCCGAAAACAAAGAGATTTCTATTGACGACTTTGCCAAAGTAGAACTTAAAGTCGGAAAAGTTTTAGAGTGCGCACACGTTGAGGGCGCAGATAAACTGCTTGTTTCCAAAATCAAAATCGGTGACGAAGTCCGCCAGATAGTTTCGGGTATTGCAAAATATTACACTCCCGAAGAATTTGTCGGCAGAAAAGTAGCCGTAGTAACCAACCTTAAACCCGTTAAACTTCGCGGTGTTTTATCTGAGGGTATGATACTTGCTGCATCTGAGGGCGGAAAACTTGCTGCACTTACAGTTGACGACGAAATCCCAGACGGTGCAGTAATTAAATAATTGGTAATTTGAATATGGAAATTTATTTTGATAACAGTGCAACAACCGCACCATATAAAGAGGTGTGTGAAACCGTTGCAGACACTATGAGCCGCCTTTACGGAAATCCGTCGTCTTTGCACAGACTCGGCAAGGCGGCGGAGGATTTACTAAACTGTTGCCGTGATAAGGTTGCGCATAGCATAGGCGCATCTGCCGATGAAATTATTTTTACTTCAGGCGGAACAGAAAGCGACAATGCTGCCATAATCGGTTATTGTATGGCAAATAAGAGGCGTGGTAATAAAATAATTACATCTAAAATTGAGCATCCGGCAGTTTCAGAGGCGGTTAAATATCTGGAACAATCAGGCTTTGATGCCGTGTATTTAGATGTTGACGAAAACGGCAAAGTAAGTACAGAACAGTTAAAATCTGAACTTGATGATAATACGCTTTTAGTAAGTATAATGCACGTAAATAACGAAACAGGAACGATACAACCAATAGAAGAAATTGCATCTATAGTACACTCTGCGGGTGCGGTTTTACACGTAGATGCAGTACAGTCGTACGGTAAAATTAAGATAGATGTTAAAAAACTTGGTGCAGACTTGCTTACGCTTTCCGCACATAAAGTACACGGGCCAAAAGGTGTCGGTGCGTTATATATAAAAAAAGGTGTCCGTATATCGCCTGTTATACACGGCGGAGGACAGGAGAGGGGCTTGCGTTCTTCTACTGAAAATTTACCCGCAATAGCAGGCTTTGCCAAAGCGGCTGATATTATGACGGATAACTTTGACGAAGCCGTTTCTAAAATGGCTGGGATTAAAATTTACTTTACGAATAAGTTAAAAGAAAGCATAGAAAATATAGTTATAAACACTCCTGATGAAAGCGTATGCAGTGTGCTTAATATTTCGTTTGTGGGTGTTAAGTCAGAGGTGCTTTTGCACGTGCTTGAGGATAAGGGAATATATGTGTCATCAGGCTCTGCGTGTTCTTCGCACAAAAAAGGACGCAGTCACGTGCTTACCGCTATGGGTAAGAGAGATAATATAATCGACAGTTCGCTTCGGTTCAGTTTTTGTGCAGGCAACACATTTGAAGAGGCAGACACGGCAATTTCTGTTTTAACTGAACAGATACCAATATTACGCAGAATTATGAGGTAGTTTGAAATGGAAAGAGTTTTACTTGTGCGCTACGGCGAAATAATTTTAAAAGGACTTAATCGTCCTATATTTGAGGATGCTTTGGTTCGCAATATCCGTCACCGTTTGCGCAATGAGGGAGAATATAAAATATACAAATCACAGGCAACAATATACATTGAGCCTAAAGAGGGCGACGACCAGACCGACCGTATACACGAAAAACTTAAAAAGATTTTCGGCATTGTGTCAATCGTTGTTGCGTATAAAACAGATAAAAGTATGGAGGGAATATACAGTATTATTCCCGAGTCAATCGGTGATGTTTTGAAAAATGCAAAAACATTTAAAGTAGAAGCAAAGCGTTCCGATAAAAAGTTCCCACTTAAATCACCCCAGATTTGTGAGGAAGTTGGAGGATTTATACTTGACAACTATCCACACCTCACGGTTGATGTTCACAATCCCGAAGTTGTTGTGCACGCTGAAATCCGTGATGACAACGCGTTTGTTCACACGGGCAGGGAAAAAGGAATCGGCGGTATGCCCGTCGGTACAGGCGGAAAAGCGGCACTTTTGCTCTCCGGCGGTATAGACAGTCCCGTTGCAGGGTATATGATAGGCAAACGCGGTGTTGCGCTTGAGGCTATACACTTTTTCAGTTATCCGTACACAAGCGACCGCGCTAAAGATAAAGTGATCAAACTTGCGGGAATTGTTTCTGAATATGTGGGCAAAATTAAAGTACACGTAGTACCTTTCACAGAAATTCAGGTACAGATACGTGATAAGTGCCCCGAAGAATACTTAACTCTTATTATGCGCAGATTTATGATGGAAATTTCCGAACGCATTGCGCGTGAAAATGGATGTGACGCACTTATCACGGGCGAGAATTTAGGTCAGGTTGCAAGCCAGACAATGCTTGCACTCGGCGTTACAAACGATGCGGTTGATATGCCCGTTTTTCGTCCGCTTATCGGTCTTGATAAAAATGATATAGTAGAAATGGCACGTGAAATCGGTACGTTTGATACGTCTATTCTTCCTTATGAAGATTGCTGTACGGTGTTTACACCCAAACGTCCTGCCACAAAACCCAGACTTGAAAAAGTTGTTAAATATCAGCAATTGCTTGATTGTGAAAAACTTATTGAAGAAGCAGTTGCCGGTGTGGAAACAATTATTGTTTAGTATTTTAACGAAGCAAAAACGAAAATCTGCACCTGAAAATCGTGGCGCGGATTGTATTGCTTTGGCTAAGGAGTACATTTTATATGAACGCAGAACTTATATCTGTTGGCACAGAACTTTTGCTTGGTGAGATTTTAAATACAAATGCGCAGTTCCTTTCAACAGAACTTGCAAAACTTGGTATAAGCGTGTATTATCAGACAACAGTCGGTGACAATCCTGCACGCTTGACTGAAGCAGTTAAAATTGCTTTAAACAGAAGCGATATGGTTATTTTAACAGGCGGTTTAGGCCCTACTGCAGACGACCTTACAAAAGAAACCGTTGCAGAGTATTTTGGTTTGAAACTTGTGCGTGATGCACGCAGCGAACAGCGTATAAAGGACTATTTTGAGAAAATCCGTGCAACTACGGTGCCGTCTAACTTCAAGCAGGCGGATATGCCTGAGGGGTGCATTATACTTGATAACAACAATGGTACTGCACCGGGCGGAATAATAGAAAAAGACGGAAAAACAGCCGTTTTTTTACCCGGTCCGCCATTTGAGATGGTTGCTATGTACAAAGAGAGTGTGTACCCGTATTTACGTGAAAAATGCACAGGGCAACTGTATTCGAGAGAAATCCAGACTTTCGGCATAGGCGAGTCAAGGCTTGAGGATATGCTAAAGCCAATTATGGAAAATCAAAAAGATCCTACAATTGCGCCTTATGCAAAGGAATCAGGTGTTATGCTTCGTCTTACCACAATGGCACATACTCAGCAGGAGGCAGATGATAGATTCAATCCTGTAGAGGAAGAGATTAAACGCATAGCAGGCGATATTATTTTCGGCTATGGAGAAGAACAACTTCAGGACGCAGTATATAAACTTTTAAAAGATAAAAACATAAAAATTTCTACTGCAGAATCGTGCACCGGCGGTATGCTGGGTGAGTTCCTTACATCTGTTTCAGGGATATCTTCGTATTACGAGATGGGTGTTGTTACCTACAGTAACGATATGAAAGAAAAACTTTTAGGTGTGTCGCACGACACCTTAGAAAAATACGGAGCCGTAAGCGAGCAGACTGCCAAAGAGATGGCGGTTGGTGTTTTAAAAGCGTCGGGTGCTGATATTGGCGTAGGCATCACCGGTATAGCAGGTCCTACAGGCGGAACGGAGGAAAAACCTGTCGGTCTGGTATACGTAGGTCTTGCAGACAGTAATGGTAACGTTACTTTCCGTGAACTGCGCCTTAACGGAAGCCGTGAGCGTATCCGCAGAATTACTGTTAAAAATGCGCTTAATATGGTGCGTATGCATATAAAACAAGTTTTTTAGCATAAACATTAAAATTTTTCTTTTCAAACACAAAAATATATGATATAATATTTCATTGGGTATGCTTGTGCATACCTGAAGGTAATTTTCACAGAATGTACACGGGGGTGTAGTTTTGGAAAAATTAATAATTAAAGGCGGACAGCCTCTTCACGGAGAAGTGTGCATCAGCGGTGCAAAAAATGCCGTTGTAGCAATACTTTGCGCAGTTTTGCTTGTAGATGGCGAAGTTACTATTGAAAATATTCCCGATATAAGCGATGTCCGCGTACTTATTGATATGATAGAAACTCTGGGTGCTAAGGTTACCCGTATTGATATAAGCACGTATAAAATTGATTGTTCAAACCTGTCTACATACGTAGCTGATGTTGAAAAGAGCAAAAAAATGCGCGCGTCATATTATCTTATAGGTGCACTTTTGGGCAGAATGGGCAGAGCGCACGTTCCGCCACCGGGTGGTTGCAATTTCGGCACACGTCCTATAGACCAGCATATTAAAGGTTTTGAGTCTTTAGGCTGCAAAGTAGATATTCGCAACGGCATTATAGAGGCAGACGGCGCTAATCTTCGCGGTAGTCAGGTGTATCTTGACGTTGTAAGTGTTGGCGCAACCATAAATATTATGCTGGCTGCAGCGCTTGCTCCTGGCAGTACCGTTATGGAAAATGCCGCAAAAGAGCCGCACGTGGTTGACGTTGCAAACTTTTTGAACTCTATGGGTGCAAATATACGCGGTGCAGGTACAGACGTTATTAAAATAAAAGGCGTTGAAAAACTTCACGGCGGAACTTACGCAGTTATTCCCGATCAGATTGAAGCCGGCACATATATGTTTGCTGCTGCCGCTACAAGGGGCGACGTGCTTATTAAAAATGTTATTCCCAAGCATATGGAAGCCGTTTCTGCAAAATTTGTGGAAATGGGTATTGAAGTCTGGGAAGGCGATGATGAAATAAGGGTAGTTGCAAAGAAGCCTTTAAATAAAGTTAATGTAAAAACATTGCCTTATCCGGGATTCCCGACTGACTTACAACCGCCTATGGTTGCGCTTTTGGCAACTGTTGATGGGACAAGCATTGTAACTGAGGGTGTGTGGGATAACCGATATCAGTATACTGCTGAACTTGACAAAATGGGTTGCCGTATAACTGTTGACGGCAGAGTTGCCGTTATAGAGGGCGGCAGACAACTTCAAGGGGCTCAGGTTAAAGCAACAGATTTGCGTGCAGGCGCGTGTATGGTTATAGCGGCACTTGCTGCAACGGGTGTAACGGAGATTACAGAACTCCGCCACATAGACAGAGGATACGAAAGAATTGTAGAAAAATTATCTGCATTAGGTGCAGATATTAAGAGGATAGACGAGTAAATGTCGAAATTTTGCACATTGTTCAGCAGTAGCAGCGGAAACTGCGCATTTATCTCTGATGGTAAAACCAATCTTTTAATAGATGCCGGTGTCAGCGCATCAAAAATTTGCTATGCTCTAGCTGAAATCGGGTATTCGCCTTTTGATATACACGGCATACTTTTAACCCATGAGCACCGCGACCATGTGTCGGGTGTAGGGGTGCTCAGCAGAAACTATTCCATACCTGTTTATGCAAATGCCGGCACTATTGAAAAAACTATGGCTGTTACCGGCTGGATTTTTGACGATTATATCCATACATTCAAATCAAACGAAAAGTTTTCAATCGGCGATATAGATGTGTTTTCGTTTTCGATTCCTCACGATACTGTTGACCCTGTGGGGTATACTTTCCGCTTTGACGGGAAATACTACTCAATAGCAACAGATATCGGGTGCGTTACTGACTCTGTTTTAAAACACCTTTGCAGGAGCGAGGCTGTTTTAATAGAATCAAATCACGATGTGCAGATGCTTAAAGACGGTCCGTACCCGTATCATTTAAAAAACAGAATACTCGGCAATAAAGGTCACCTTTCAAATGAGTGTGCTGCACATCTGGCGGCGCAGTTAGTTAAATGGGGGACCAAACGAATTGCACTTGGGCATTTAAGCGAAAAAAACAATATGCCTGACGTGGCATATAATACTACGGCGGATTGCTTTTTGAAAAACAATATAAAAATCGGCGAAGATGTGGTGCTTAAAGTGGCACCAAAAGATGGTATATGTGAGATATAAAAAACCGCTTTTTTACATAAACAGAAAAATTTGAGAAAAATTCAAAAAAAGTATTGACAATCTTAAAAATCTGTATTATAATGTCTATTGTTTGTGTATGGCGGCATAGCTCAGTTGGCTAGAGCATACGGTTCATACCCGTAGTGTCGATGGTTCAAATCCGTCTGCCGCTACTTTAGTAAAACAACCGGTGAGGGCCAACAATGCTCAAGCCGGATAATATATATGGCCCGTTGGTCAAGTGGTTAAGACACCGCCCTTTCACGGCGATAACAGGGGTTCGACTCCCCTACGGGTCACTTTGGGAGCATAGCTCAGCTGGGAGAGCATCTGCCTTACAAGCAGAGGGTCACAGGTTCGAGCCCTGTTGCTCCCATAAAAGAGAACACCGCATGGTGTTCTTTTTTTATGAAACAGAATGTGCAGGGCGCGAGCCTGCGAAGGAACGGTCGAAAAAAGCCAAGATTTTAAATCTTGGCTTTTAAATTTATATTTCAGTTCTGCCCTCAAGTGCTTTTGCAAGTGTTATCTGGTCGGCATATTCCAAATCTCCACCGACAGGCAATCCGTATGCGATTCGTGTTACTTTTACATTATACGGCTTCAGCATACGTGATATATACATTGCTGTTGCCTCACCGTCTATGCTTGGGTTGTTTGCCATAATAACTTCTTTTACGTTTCCTTGTTTAACCCTGTCGATTAATTCTTCTATAGTTAAATTATCGGGACTTATGCCGTCAACAGGGGATATTGCACCGTGCAATACGTGGTACGTACCCTCAAATTCGCCTGTTTTTTCCATAGATATAACATCTCTTGGCCTTTCCACAACGCATATAACGGATTTATCTCTGTTTACATTTGAACAGATTTCGCAAACATCTTCTTCGGTGATGTTTTTGCATACGGGGCAATAGTGCGTTTTTGATTTTACCGATATAAGGGTGTCGGCAATGTATTTAACCTGCTCGTCCGAAAGTGATAGGATATGATATGCCATTCTTACGGCAGATTTTTGCCCAACACCCGGCAGCGCACGGAATATATCTATTAATTTAGCAAAAGCGGTAGAGTAAATCATAATAATACCCTTTCTTATATAAACAAAGTACACCTTTATTCAGATGTACTTTTAAATACTACTATTTCAACTGTTCTGGTTAAAACATCTGCATAATTGAAAGACACCCTGCGTTCGCTTTCGTCATCGCCCCTGGCATCAAGCAGAACAACAAATATGTTCGGATATACGTGCTCTAAAACCCCTCTGCGTGCAAAACGCATTTTTCTGCCTTTTTTAACAGTTACGTGTACACGTCTGCCTATGTACGACGATAAAGACTGTTTAATCTCTTCTATTTTATTTTTGGTGTCCATACACCCACACTCCGTTTTAATTAATATAAAACCAAGATGTGTCACTTATGTAGATTACACTTCAGTATAACACGCAGTTTTGGAATTGTCAAGAGCATAGAAATATAGGTAATACCTTTAAGAATGTTAAATAATTAACTTTTGGAAAACGTATTGTATTCGACAAAAAAATAGTATATAATAAAGTGATAATGTGTAATATAGTGCAACTGTGGGTTGTTTTTGGGAGGATTTTTCAATGACTGAAATTTTACACATATTACATCACGCTTTTGAAGACAGTATTAAAATGGTGCCGTTTCTTTTTGTGGCATATTTTATAATTGAATACATAGAGCAGTATTCATCAGAGAAAATGCAGAAATTAATGACGGGTTTCGGCAAATTCGGCCCGCTTGGCGGTGCAGTTTTAGGGTGTATTCCGCAATGTGGTTTTTCTGCGGCGGCTGCAAACTTTTATTCAAATAAAGTTATAACTGTCGGTACGCTTGTGGCGGTGTTTATTGCTACGTCTGACGAGGCAGTTCCGCTTTTGCTTTCAAATCCCGGACACAGCGGAGTGATATTTAAACTTCTTGGTGTTAAGATTGCGATTGCGGCTGTTGTGGGATTTGTGCTTGATTTTGTTTTTAAATCTGCACCCGATTTATCTAAAACGCAAATCCACGCCAAGCACGCAGATTGCTGCCATGGCGAAAAAAACGGCGGAAGTATGATTTTTGCTGCGGCAAAGCATACGCTCGGCACATATATATTTATATTTGCAATATCCGTTGCGCTTGGTGCGGCTATGGAGTGGCTTGGCGAAGAAAGGTTTTCAGCAATTTTTATGGCGAATAATCTGTTTCAGCCGTTTGTTGCGGCACTTATAGGGTTTATCCCCAACTGTGCTGCA
>JAZSBW010000173.1:0-6881 GCA_045602585.1 Clostridia bacterium | reverse complement strand
TACTGTACATATTAACGAAAAAATCCGCGACCGCGTTGGCGGTCGTGGACTTACACTTATCTTAATTTGTTATCGATTTCGTTTCTTATATCTGTAATGAACGCTTCGATAGTTTTGCTGCCCAAATCGCCGTCTTTGCGTGAACGTACGGATACCTCACCGCTTTCAGCCTCTTTATCGCCTACAATAAGCATATAAGGAACTTTTGAAAGTTGTGCTTCACGGATTTTATAACCGAGTTTTTCGTTTCTCATATCTGTTTCAACGCGCACCAATGCATTTGCGAGTCTGCTTTCAAGTTCTTTCGCATACTCGAAATGACGTTCAGAAACAGGTATAATCTGAACTTGCGTTGGTGAAAGCCAAGTCGGGAATGCACCTGCATATTTTTCAATAAGAAGTGCAAGTGTTCTTTCGTAGCAACCGATAGATGTTCTGTGTATAATATACGGATTTTTCTTTGTTCCGTCGCTGTCTGTATATTCCATACCGAATTTTTCTGCAAGCATCTGGTCTATCTGGATAGTTACAAGTGTATCTTCTTTACCAAATACGTTTTTAATCTGGATATCAAGTTTAGGACCATAGAACGCAGCCTCGCCTATACCGATTTTATAATCAATATCGAGGTCGTCTAAAATCTCTTTCATTGTACCCTGGGCTTCATCCCACTGTTCCTGAGTGCCGATGTATTTTTCACGATTATCGGGATCCCACTGAGAGAATCTGTAGGATACATCTTCGCAAAGTCCAAGCACGTCAAGCATATAGTTTGTCATTTCAAGGCACTTACGGAATTCGTCTGCCAACTGGTCAGGACGGCACATAAGATGCCCTTCTGAAATAGTAAACTGACGTACACGAATAAGACCGTGCATTTCGCCGGACGCGTCATTTCTGAAAAGTGTGGAGGTTTCGCTCAGGCGTATTGGAAGGTCACGATAACTTCTCATTCTGTTAAGATATGCCTGATACTGGAAAGGACAAGTCATAGGACGAAGAGCAAACACTTCTTTATCTGTTTCTTCATCCCCCATAACAAACATTCCGTCTTTATAATGATCCCAGTGACCGGAAATTTTATAAAGGTCACTTTTAGCCATAAGAGGAGTTTTGGTCATCTGCCAACCATGTGCTGCTTCATGGTCTTCTACAAATCTTTGCAGAATCTGTATCATTTTAGCGCCCTTGGGCAAAAGTATCGGCAAGCCTTGTCCGATAGTATCAACTGTAGTAAACAGTTCAAGTTCGCGGCCGAGTTTGTTATGGTCGCGTTTTTTAGCCTCTTCAGTCATTTCGATATATGCTTTGAGGTCATCTTTATTATCAAATGCCGTACCATAAATACGCTGGAGCATCTTGTTATTTTCATTACCTCTCCAGTACGCACCGGTTACGCTCATAAGTTTAAATGATTTTACAACACCTGTTGAATGTGCGTGCGGACCTGCGCAAAGGTCAGTAAAGTCCCCCTGCTTATAGAAAGATATTACAGAATCTTCAGGTAAGTCGTTAATAAGTTCTACCTTATACGGCTCATCTTTCTCCTCCATAAGTTTAATAGCCTCAGCGCGTGGCAATTCAAATCGTTCAAGAGCAATTCTCTCTTTAACGATTTTCTTCATTTCATCTTCTATTTTTTTCAAATCGTCGTTATTCAAAGTGGATCCCATATCAAAATCATAGTAAAATCCATTTTCGATAGCAGGCCCTATAGCAAGTTTAGCGGTTGGATACAGACGTTTAACAGCCTGTGCAAGTATATGAGATGCTGTGTGACGCAAAATTTTCTTACCTTCATCATTTGCAAAAGTAAGAATTTCCACCTCACAATCTTTATCAATAATATAACCGGTTTCAACAACTGTGCCATCTACCAACGCTCCAAGTGCAGCGCGGGCAAGACCCTCGCTTATAGATGCGGCAACCTCATATACGGAAACCGGTGATTCAAATTCTTTTTTATCTTCTCTGAGAGTAATAGTAATCATACATACACCTCCTATGATACTCAATGTATATATTATAAGATTTTTTAGATAATTTGTCAAGAAATTATCTCCATAAATCATCAAAATGAATACACAAAAAAGGAGCCTTTTAAAGACTCCTTAATATAAAATTCTCACAATTATCATATTAGCAAAAAATTACTGGATTTTTTCCACATCTGTTATACTGATTTCTCTTGTATGCTGAGTGTGGAACCACTCTTTTTTATTCTTATTGATACAGCCAATAATTGTAATAGGCATCCATGTAAGCGAATATATAGAATACGTTATATATCCCCATATAAGTTTTTTGTTAATACATTTTTTCTCAATGGTTATTACAAGAGGCATATACAAAAATTCTATTCCCACAAGCAAATTCCATATAAGCGGATTTTCAAAAAGATACCACATCTGAATGAAACCGAGGTTGCCATCGGGATAAAAATTCTGTGCCCATGCCATAAATGTAATAATGGAAACACATATAACCTTTAATGGGTTAATAAGATAAATTCCACAGTCAAAAGCAGACCAATCGGACTTTTTGATTGCTCTTGCAAATAATTTGCACGCAAATCTTGAAGCAACGTCTGCATGGCCTTGCATCCAGCGCACACGCTGTTTCCATGATTGTGACATAGTAAGAGGCTTTTCGTCATATACTTTGGCATGGTATGCCCAACCAACTTTTTCACCTTCAAGTGCAAGGCGAGCCGTAAACTCCATATCCTCTGTAAGGCAAGTTGCTTTCCAGCCTATTCTTTTTAAAAGTTCAGTATCAATAACAAAGCCTGTTCCGCTCAACTGACATGTAATGCCAAGATTGTATCGCGCTGTCTGGAAAAGACGTGAAATCGACCAGAATGAAATAGAATATGCACAGGTAATCCATGAATCAAACGGATTTTTACTGTCAATATAGCCCTGAACAACTTTATAGCCTTTATTTATCTCGTTATTCATAGCGTTAAGATAATTTTCGTCAACTATATTGTCTGCATCAAAAATAGATATGGAGTCATACTTTTTCTCCATAGCAAAAATCTTCTCAAACATCCATTCAAGCGCATAGCCTTTTCCGCGCAGTTCGCTATTCTGACGCTCATATACAATAGCGCCTGCAGCGGCCGCACGCTCTGCTGTATGGTCGGTACAGTTATCGGCTATAACGAAAATGTCGTATGCTTCTCTGGGATAGTTAAGTTTATTTAAACTATCCACCATATTTGCTATAACCACCTCTTCATTATGGGCGGCAACAACAAGTGCAAAGGTGTGAATATCTTTCTTTTCTGCAACGGCATCATTTTTTCTGTTATACCAGCCAAAAAGAGATACAACAAAATAATAACCGCCATAAGTAAGTGTAAACACCTGCAATATCAAACTGATTACAAATACAACGGGATGTGCGCTTAGTTCTGGCACTGAAATCACCTCTCTATATTTATACCATTGAACATTATATAACAACAAACACAATTTTGCAACACCTAATTTTTCGTCAAAAAAACTATTTTACGTTCGTTTTTCTTCGTTTTTTGTCACTTTTGACGAGTTTTTGCAGGTTGTATATTGACCCAAACACTTATCTGTACTATAATAATTATATGTTGAATCATATTTATTATGAGGTATATTCCAATGAAACAAAATTCTAAATTTATATGCAGAAATTGCGGCTATGAATCAGCAAAATGGCTTGGCAAATGCCCGTCTTGCTCTAACTGGAATACATTTGATGAGGTTTTGACATCTCCTACCGCAAAGAATTCATACGCAAAGCCTGTGTCCGCATCTTTAACAAAAGATGCCCCCACTCCTAAAAAATTAAATGAAATCGGTTACGAGAACGAAAGCCGTATAAAAACAGGAAATTCAGAACTTGACCGAGTTCTCGGCGGTGGCATTGTTACGGGTTCTATGATACTTGTGGGCGGTGACCCCGGTATAGGCAAATCCACGCTTTTGCTACAGATTTGTAATTATCTCGGAAAAGAGAACAAAGTTCTTTATATATCAGGTGAAGAATCGGCAAGTCAGATTAAAATACGCGCCGACAGACTTAAAACGACCACTGATAATCTGATGCTGTTAAGCGAAACTAATCTTGACAACATTTTATACCATGCAACAGACATTAAACCCGATGTTGTAATAATCGATTCTATACAGACGGTATTTAAACCCGATGTTCCATCTGCACCGGGAAGCGTCGGTCAGGTGCGCGAAGCAACTCACTTCCTTATGAGACTTGCAAAAGAAAACAACATTGCAGTATTCATAGTAGGTCATGTTACAAAAGACGGCAATATTGCAGGTCCCAAAATCCTTGAGCATATGGTTGACTGCGTTTTGTATTTTGAGGGTGACAGGTATCAGTCATACAGAATTTTGAGAACTGTTAAAAACAGATTCGGCTCAACAAATGAAATACGCGTTTTTGAAATGAAAGACGATGGCCTGGCAATGGTTGAAAATCCTTCAGAAATGCTTATATCGGGAAGACCTAAAAATATATCGGGGTCAACCGTTGTATGCACGCTTGAGGGAACACGCCCCGTTCTTGCAGAAGTCCAGGCACTCTCCTCGCCCACCGGTTTTAATATGGCACGCAGAACGTCTACCGGAATTGATTATAACCGTGCAGTAATGCTTATAGCGGTTTTAGAGAAAAAACTTGGTTACACTATGCAAAATCAGGATGTATATATAAACGTTGTCGGTGGAATTAAAATTAATGAAACCGGAACAGATTTGGCAGTAATACTTGCAATTGCATCAAATTATAAAAATTTTATTATAAGTCACGATACCATCGTATTTGGCGAGGTGGGATTAACAGGCGAAGTAAGAGCAGTAAGTTATATAGACAAGCGCATTAATGAAGCCAAAAAACTTGGATTTAAAAAATGCATTGTACCTATGGCAAATATGAAATCTGTTAAAGATATCAAAGGAATAGAAATAATAGGCATAACCACAGTAAAAGAAGCAATCGATAAAATAAGCGGAGAATAACCTCTCCGCTTATTTTTTATGTTTTATATTTTACACGTCTGCCAAACAACAGATATATAGTACCGAGTGCAGATACAGAGCCCGAAAAGTCTATCAACACGTCTTTCAACTGCCCTGCCCTTCCGGGAACATATATCTGGTGTATTTCATCACTTATCGCATACGCAAGGCACACAAGTGCTGCAAACAGTACAACTTTACTGCGCTTAATGCCATAAGACGCCATAAGGTTATAAACCAGCACAGCAAGTATAGCATAAATCATAAAATGTGCAATTTTTCGTACATAATGATTAGCAATACCTATAGCAACTACTATTCTATCTGTGCCAATCCAAGAAAACACGGGAATATCCTTTAAGCCATTAATAAACTCAAAAATCTTTTGAGCAACACCCATACTCAATTCGTCGGATTCAACGGCAGGCTGCGCCGAAAAAGAAAATATCACAGCCATCCAGAATATAACGGCAAACCACAGAATAATCTTTTTAGCCATTCACACACCTCACAGGTTTATTTGGCATTTGCAATCGCATAAATAAGTTCATTTATAATTTTTGCACTTTCTGCACGTGTAATGTTTGAAGTGGGATTAAAATTGCCATAATTATCGCCGTTTATGATGCCGACAGAAGAAAGGTTATATACACTTTCAGCAGCATATGGTGATATTGTATCAGCGTCTGTAAAAGTTTTATCAGCAATTTTAACGGTGTTTACATTTTTAAGGATATTATTACATATAACTGCTGCATCCTGACGGGAAATGTTTTTGCCAACACCAAATGTGTCTGCTGACTGACCGTTTACAATCTTATAATTATATGAAGATTTTATATATTTTGCATACCAAGCATTACTATCTACATCGGCAAAAGGAATTTCAATCTCCGCATCCGGAAGATTAATTGCCGCACATATCATTTTTACAAATTCTTCACGTGTTACATAATCATACGGGCAGAAAAGCCCTCCTCCTTTACCCGATACAACACCCATATATGCAAGTTCGGTTACGCACGCCTTATACCAACCTTCACAGTCGGAAAAATATGCAACAGAAACATCTTTATCAATCATTTGAGTTTTATAAAGCATCTTACCATTATCAAAATACGCATAAATAGCAGGATATGAAACTTTATCAATCTTGTTTAATGCGACATTCTTGAACCCAACAGTATCTTTTGCAGGAATGTAGCATATACCAAGTTCAGAGAACAAAACAGAAAGTTTTGTGCGGAAATCGGTGGAATATTCACTGTTAAAGTGATTAGAGAATTCACAAACATATTCCCTAATGGTTTTTTTATCCGTTTTATCTTTGCAAAGTAAATCCCATTTTCCGGAAACAACATCCGAAATATAATAAGGTGAAAATTTATACTGTGAGTTCACACTTATAAGGGGCATCTTATCATTTGCGGCAGATATAAACCATAATAACCTCGCAACAGTGCCATTAGTTATTCCATCAGAGGTAAAAATACTTTCAAGTGCCGGTGCTTTTTCATACGTAATCCTTAAAAATTCCGCCATATAAGCATTACTTTCATCTGAAAGAGGAAATTCCACACTGTTCATCAATGAGTTAAAAAACTCACTGCGGACATTTTCGGGGATTATTTTAAAACTGTTTAAGACAAAAATAATTTCTTCTTTGGTTGCATATTTCAAAATATCTGCAATATATCCGTCAATCATAGTATCAGATGCAGGCGAATGATTTTTAATCATAGACACAAGTATATCTATACCGCTGTCTACAGCAATAAAAGGATAAACTATCGTCATAAGATTTTCTCTGTCCTCAGAAGAAAATTCTGCAAGTTTATCAGCAACAGTATTTAATGGTTTGTC
>JAZSBW010000172.1:0-1884 GCA_045602585.1 Clostridia bacterium | reverse complement strand
CAATTGCAGCAATTACAAATTTAACAATTTGCAAAGCAGTTATATTTTTACGGAAGTATTTATCCATAAAACCAAAAACCACTACTGCAAAATTTTGCTGCATAAGGCTCTCAAGCAAAATATCGTTATCAATATATCCATATACAAAAACACCTGCCATAACACCGAGCGTTGCTACTGTTATAAACAGAAACGCATGTATAAGTGCATTTATGGCAACCGAAGCAAAACTGTTACCTGTAACCGTTGCCGCAAATACCGCAACGGAAAACATTAAAAATATACCTATCAGGTTATACCCTATCCAAGTAAAACAATTATTAACAGTAAAATAATGAGAGTAGCCAAACATTGATATAAGTATAAGGATTATTCCGTTTGCTATTACAGGAACACACATCAGTGTAAAAGATGCAAGAATTGATGAAATGTAGTTCGCTTTTCTTGAAACAGGTATACTGTGAATAAATATTGATTGCTTTTTAGAATGAATGAATCTGAATACCAAAAGTGCAACTACTGTAGGAACTACCAAAGCGAGTAAAATCGGTACAGTTATATACACACCATGCAATATAACCGGATAATCCTCAAAATAGTCGTACGGCATATGAGAAAAATCTCTGTCTGTGTTTAAAAATACTGACAATCCCGTAGATATAAAAAGTATTACAAAATAAAGTATCGAGCCCCACGCATAGCGTTTTACAGTTGATTTATATATACCTTTATTAAAAAATGATGTTTTTGAAATCATATCCCAAACCTCCTAACTCATAGATAAATACTTCCTCTAAAGTAAGGCTTACACGCTCTAAAAGTATTGGTGAAGCGTCTTTTAAAATCTTGTAATTTGCATCGGCATCGCCTTTGATTATAAGGTTATAAACAGAGCCCGTATTTGTTATGCTTAAAAGTCCGTCTATAGAATTTAAAAACTCAGATTTGTCCTCTTTAAACGACACCTGATATTTGCACACACCGCCTTTGATATCGTCCAATGGTTTTTCGGTAATAAGTTTTCCGTCGTGGATAATGCCTACCCAATCACAGATATCTTCAAGTTCCCTTAAATTATGTGATGAAACCAAAACAGTAAGATCTCTGTCAGCAACATCTGCAATAACAAGGTTTAAAACCTGTTTACGCATTACGGGGTCAAGTCCGTCTAACGGCTCGTCTAAAATAAGCACTTTGGGCATTGCTGATAAGCACAGCCAGAATGCCACCTGCTTTTTCTGTCCTTTAGACATTTTGCGTATCTGTTTTTTCTCGTTGAGTTTGAATACTTCTTTTAATTTTTCATAACGCTCAGTATTGAACTGGGGGTAAATATCTTTGTAAAAATCAGCCATCTGCTTAATAGAATATGTACTGAAATAAAACCAGTCGTCAGAGATGTTTAAAATCTTCTGCTTCACCTGTTCGTTTTCCCAAACCTGTTCACCGTCTACTGTAATGCTTCCGCTTTCGGGTTGCATTACCCCGTTTATATGATTTATAATAGTCGTCTTTCCTGCACCGTTAGGACCGATAAGACCATATATTGTGCCTTTTCTTACGTGCAGGCTCATAGATTTTAAAACTTCAAAATCATCAAAATGCTTTTTAATATCTGAAACCTTTATCATTTAAACTCCTCCTTAATTTTATCTATAATATTGTTGATACTGTCCTCGCTCTCACCAAGATACATAAGTTCTTTAACAGTTGTTTCAAGATTTTCATACAGTTCTTTTATCTTGGCGCTGTCTTTAGTATGCGAAACAGGTGCTACAAAATTGCCCCGTCCCTTTATACTGTATATAAATCCATCGGACTCCAGTTGCTTATATGCTTTTTGAACAGTATTCGGATTGACCGTCAGAGATATGGAAAGTAAGT
>JAZSBW010000171.1:0-10461 GCA_045602585.1 Clostridia bacterium | reverse complement strand
CGATATGATAACACGTGCAGAATTTGCAAAACTGCTTGTATGTGCGTTGGGCATTAATGCCGTTTCTACAGATGCATTTGCGGATGTGGAAAAGAATTCATGGTATGAAAAGTATGTAGGCGGTGCAGTTGAAGGCGGTTTAATGAATGGTTACGGCGAATTATTCGGCACAAATAATTCATTGACACGTGAAGAAATGGCAACAGTAATATACAGGGCATTGACAAAAAACAACTATGAGTTTGCGCCTTCTGTAGAAAGTTTTGCTGATGACAGTGAAATTTCAGAATACGCAAAGGAGGCGGTAAATGCATTAAATTCAGCAGGTGTAATGCAGGGAATGTCAGATAATATGTTTTGCCCAAAGCAATCTGCCACAAGAGCGCAAACAGCAAAAATGCTCTACAGTATTATTAAGATTTATGAAAATAAGGAGGTGATAGAATGAACTTTGTAAAAAGCAAAAGGACTTTATCCCTATTGCTGTCATTAATGCTATTGGCAGGGAGTATAGTTGCCGTAGCACAAGAGCAAACACCCCAGATGCCTGAAAATGTTGATAAACTTATATCCTTTGGTATAGTTGAGAGCAGCGATGCACAGAAACCGGCAAATTCCACCGTGAACAGAGCAGAACTTGCTTTAATGGCAGTTCGTTTGCGCGGTTTTGATAATACTGTGAATACAAATTATACAACTCACTATTACCATGATGTGTCTGATGAGTATATTGAATCAGGTTACATTAACACAGCAGCAGAATTAGACATAATGCAGGGGGTAAGAGAGGGCTATTTTGAGCCAAGACAAGCAGTAACCGGCAAGGAAGTCGTTGAAACAATTGTGAAGATTCTTGGTTATGAGCCGTATGTAAAGGTGCGTGGCGGTGGTTATGCGCAGTATTATTCAGTTGCATCAAAGTTAAAACTCCTTTCAGGTGTAGCAATAAGCGATGAACCTATTTCCAGAGCAGATGTTTACAGATTATTCCTTAACAGTCTGGATGCAGAAGTGCTGACAGCGAGTGGAATAATCAACGATAGCGTGGACTTTGCTTCGGGAGATGGTAAAACCATTCTTACCGAATATCACGATATATACACTATCGAAGGTGTTGTAACATCTGCAAAGAACGGCAGTTTAACAAATTCAACATCAAACGTTATAGGTAACAGAATAATTGTGGCTGACACTCTCTTTGAATGTGCCGTTAACTCAAGTGAGTATTTGGGATACAACGTAAATCTCTATTATAAAGAAAACGGCAATGTAAAGGAAGCAGTTTATATCGAAAAGGCAGATAATGAAACACTTGTCTTAACAAAGAATGACATTGTAAGTTGTAACAACCTTGTGTATCAATATCAGCAAGGTAATAAACGCATTAAGAATATAAATGCACAGGGAATGCACATTTTGTATAACGGTAACACAATTTCAAACGATATCACAGATTTTATACCAAGAGCAGGTGATGTTACCTTTATAGATAATAACGGAGATGGTCAATATGAGGTTGTTTCCATTCGTTCCTATATAAACAGAATGGTTGTCTCGGTAGATAATACAAGAAAACTTATTTACACCAAAACAGGCAATCCGATTTCAATTGAAAATGCAGAAAATATAAATGTTCGCCGTATAAATGGTGAGAAAATCACATTAGCCGATTTAAAAACAAATAATGTAATAGCGATTGCTTACGATTCCAAAGGTAATGTTATAGAAATTGTTTTATGCGGTGGCGATGTTTACGGAAAAGTGTCATATATTAGGAACGACGGAGAAACAAAATACGTAATAGAGGATGAAGAGTATATATTCTCTGACGCACTCAACATGGCAATAAATGCTGGTTTAACAGATACAATTGAAATAGGAACAGCCGGCACGTTTGTTTATGGATATGGTAATGAAATTGTTTGGTGGGAACCTACTGTTTTAAAGATGGACGGTACAGATTGGGAATTTGGTCTGTTGAAAGCGGCTAAGGTAGACGATATGAAAGGCCATATGCTCGTTTCCATTTTCACCAAAACAAATAATTTTGAAATAATGGAAACCGGCTCATCTGTTGAAATAGATGGAACTGTTTACAAGAATTTAAATGATGCTTTCACGGAACTTTGTAAAAAAGGTGAATTTGGAACACCGGGTTCTACTATAGTGCCTCAGTTAATAAGATTCCGTTGCAACCCTAATGGTAAACTTGCAAAAATTGACTTGGCAGGAACTGAAGCAAATCATGGTGACGGCGTATATTTAAGCGAAATCGCAGGTAATACTGCCGACGGTGTGGTAAGCAGTGGTGTAAGTTATATTAAAGCAGCATTGCAGTTCCGCGGAAAAAGGTCAGAGTCTGATACACACAGAACAGGCGGTCTGGCAATAATAGATGAAAAGACAGAACTTTTTGTTTGCCCTATAAACAATCATGTTATGGATTTAAGTGATACCAAAGCAATGAAGTACGATTTGGCAGCAAATTTCTTTGAACCAATTCCTTCAACCACGAGAAACGAGAATGTGTATTGCTATAAGGTAGATGAAGCACAGATTGCAAATAGTGTGTTGTGTTTCTCGGCAGATGTAGAGACAGAACTTGATTCATATGCGGATATCAATATTTTTGTTAAAAGTCAGTCAGTTCTGGATTCGGATGGTAATGCAAGAGAGCAAATTACCTATCTGGTTGATGACAAAGGTGAGAAGACTCTGTATCTCGCAGACGGTGTTTCCCCAAAGAATATTTCGCTTAAAAATAATGATACAGATACTAACACAGCCACATATACACTTAAAAGCGGAGATTTGTTCCAGTTCACATTGGATGAAGTGGGCGATATTAACTTGTTAAAACCGCGTTACGACTGCGAAAACCATGAAATTGTAGGTACAAACTATGACGATAATTCCGCAGTGAGCGGAACCTACAGAACGGCAGATGACGGGTATCTCGATATAGGTTATGCGTACGCCAAGCAAAATGGTATTGTTAAAGGCATATACGACAGAAACGTGTCTGCAGATGTAGTTACAAATGCATATACAAATTATCTAACCCGAAAAAACTTTAAGTTCTATATATACGATGTGGAGGAAGAAACGCTCACCTTAGGCAATTTTGACAATATTATGGATTATTGTTCCACAAACGGCGAATGTGACCGCTTTATCGTGCGTCACAGAAACTCGGACCCTGAGCAGATATTTATATATAAGGGTGAAAAACAGTAACGCTTATTAAGTGGAATAATTATAAATTAAAAATAAATTCTTGAAAGGTCAGGTGTTTTTAATGAAAAAACGTATTATGGGATTGTTGTTGGTTGTTGCTATGATAGCGACACAGGTTACAATGTTACCGGTATTTGCCGATGTGGCTGACGGTAACGTAATCAAAACCATCGATGACTTGTGGACAGCGGTTGATAGTACTTCTACTGTTATTTCAAGCAGTTCCGCAACCCTTGATTACAAGTCGGGTGAAGGCGATGCCTATATCGATTACGAAAACGGCACGGACGGAAATGTAGTTGTTAAACTTGGTAAAGAAGCAACTGATTCTGCCGAAGCAACAAAAACAGGTTCTTTATACTATGTTGGTCTGGACGCTGTTGAAAGCAGAAAACAGAAGTGGGAAGCAAAGGTTAAAATTGCTAATCCTGCCGAATCATCGGTATATCTTATGGCATACAGCGACAGTAGTACGGGATGCGCAGAAAATCAATATGTTGGAGACGGTACCAAGGGTGTAGCCGGACCTGCAATTTTATTTGAAGGCGGTTGTGTTAAACTCAAGGAATTGACTAAAACAAGTAATGGTGCAACAGGTAATTACACAGCGATGGAATTGAATAAAACTATTGCCGCAGATACCTGGTACCGTGTGGTTAGATATATTGATTTTACAGAGTATGATTCTACGTACTCTACATCTGAAAAAAATACAGGTATTAACAGACAGAGAGTTTTGATTTACGAGATTGATGCTACTACCGGAGCAGAAACTTTAATAGGCGACAGCGAGGATGAAAACACCCTTTCTGGCGACTGGATGTGGTCAGGCCGTTTAAAATCAATGTCAGATATAGACAGTTCAAAATATGCTATCAACTCATTTGTATTTAATGCTAAAAGTGCAACAGGCGATGTTATGATAGATGATATTGCTGCATACGCAATTTCTGAAAGTGACCCGGCTATGACTTGCACACCGTCATGGAGTATCTCAAGTGAGATAGATGGTGCTTCATTGTTTGCTGACAGTAATACCGTAACTAATTCTACATCAGCGGGTTCGTTAGGTTATGTGAATAAGATCGCCGATGAAGATTATAATTGGTATTTTTCAAAATACGATAGCGCTTCAAAAGCATATGTAGACACAGAAACAAATGAATCCTCTAATAGTGTTATTATGCTTGGTACAAAAGAAAACGAATATGCCCCCGGTATTATTTCAAACCGTGCTATGTATGTAGAAAATGGTCCGGCTGATTCAGATGCTCACTACACAAAAATACAGAAATGGGAAACCAAGATTAAGTTTGCTGATTTGACAAATACTGAAGCATATATATTCTGCTATTCGACAAATAGCATGGCTATTCAGGATTCATGGTCTACAGGCACCGGAACTTCCGCTTCGGCCATTAAAGTTTTAAACGGCGCAGTTCAGGTTGCTGCAATCGATGGCTCATCTAAAACGTATAATGACGCAATTTATAACGGCAGTTCCGTAACACTCAGCCCGAATGTATGGTACAGAGTTGTCCGTTATATGGATATCAGTGAATCAGGAAAAAATAAAACAAGAATAAAAATTTATAAAGTAGATACCGACGGCGAAACAATGATATATGATTCTGGTGATGAATATATTCAGGCGAATAAACGTAGTGCGGGAAATTTGTATACGACAAATCCGTCTGTTGTTTCAACTTATGTTTCAAAAGCATCAGGACGTGTTATGATTGATGATATGAAGGGCTGCTATGTAGATGTAGCATCATCACGTTATTCAATTGATGGAGGAACAGATATTCCCGTTGAAATTCCTGACAGAGAGATTACTTTTAATTCATCTATGGATTCCGCTACTTATGACGATAGCAAGATAACTCTTACATCGAAGGGTAAGACTGTAGAATTTGATGATGTAACCTTTGCAGACAACAAAATCACTCTGGATTTCCCTACATTGGAGTATAACACTGACTACACACTTACAATAAGCAAAGATATTCTTAAAGATGAATTTAACAGAACGCTAACCGCTGGTGTTGTGTATAGTTTTACTACTGCCAAAATTGTAGATGTAAGCAGTCCTTCACTGGTAGACGGAAACGGTGAGGCATTAGCAACCCTTCCGGCACAGGGAACAGAGGTTAAAGGTGTTGCTACATTGATTAATCCGAATGATGCGGTTGGGAATTATCTTATAATTGTGGCTTGCTATAACGGTGATGAATTCTTAGGCGCAATTTGCGAGCCGGGCACAATTTCAAATACCTCTTCGGTTGGTACAACAATAACAACTGCTGACGCACTTACCGTACCCGCAAACTGCACAAAGATTGCCACCATGGTATGGGATGGTTGGTCTACAGTTAAGCCTTTGGTTCAGAAGTTTACACTGGGTGAATAAACAAATCGGAAGAAAGGACATAACATGAAAAGAATATTGAACAAAGCATTATGTCTGTTCCTATTAATGGCTTTAACTATCCCCACACCATCTGTTTCGGCAGATGGTGCGGCGGATTTTGAAACAGGAACACCCGGTACATTTTTTGTTATACCGTGGGATCATAAAACGATTACGCAACAGGATAACTTTTTTCCATTATACTTTTGGAGAAACAACAACAAAAAAGCCACCAAACCATCAGAGATAGATGTTGTTGCACGGGCAAACGAGATGAAAAACTATATTGATAAGATGCCCGAGGGAAAAAGAGGTATATTTATTTCAAACGATTTCATGAATATTTTGATAAGCGATACCGACAGTCCTTTTCCCTGGTTTGGAGGAATGGATAAACTCAAGGAATTTATGGATACATTCTTCACATATTACAAACGTATCGGCGGTAAAGATATTGATTTTGTGGTTACAGACCCTGAGTATGGCGGCGGCCCATGGAAAATAGATTCAAAGGGCAGAACCACCTATGGCTTTGAAACCACAAAGGACGTATTTGATGACTTTGTTAAAAATCCGCGTTATATAAGCGAGGTTCGGCCTGAACTTGTTCGCCTCGGCTTTGAGTTTTGCACTGAACCGGGCGAAAACGAGCTGAAATACGCTTACGAAGAGATGTATATGCATGAGGTAAGTAAAAACACGGAAGATATGCGTGGAACACGCCTGGATAATTTCTATAAATTACAGGCAGCAACAATGAATTATCCGGCAACTGCTTACTATGAGTCTATATATGAGGCTGTCAAAAAGCATTATCCTGATGCACTTTACGGCGATTACAGCTGTTATTTGACAGTCGAAACACCTGTTCCGTCTCCTCAGGGGCATGTATGGAAGTACAGGAGAGATGCTAAAGCAGGTAATTTCAGTTCTAGATCAATGTACGGATACAACTTCCTTTATGGAAGTAACTTTGAGGGATATTTACCTGACTATCCTCTGGGAAAGGTTCAGCTTACCGTGTATAATTCGTTTTTTATACAACAGCAGCAGCTAAGACACAGCGCTATATATACACAAAATAACATGTTTATGCCTTTCGCGGGAACATATCAATATAAGAAAGAAGATATTGCACCGAGTATGTGCGATTATTGGTCTGAATATCGATTCCACGAGTATCTGAACACTTCAATCCCTGCGGTACTGTACTATAACGGTTCAACCACCAGTATGTCCAATGCTGATTGTGACGGAAAAATGGCATCAATTGCCAGGGAAATGGACGAACTTTTAGGTTTTCCTGACAGAAAGCCTTTGGCGGAAGAACTTATGCCGTGGGATTCCAAATACTATCTTTCGGGTATGAGTGCAAACGGCAGAAATGTTTGGCGTATAACCCCCGACCTGTGCTATACAGATTTTACAATTGAAGATTTCTTATACGATGAAGAAAACGTAATCTTTAAAATTTTCAATCAGTTTGTTGATTTCCCCGAAGGCAGTTTTATTTATAAAACTAAAGAAAACAACTCAACCTTTGGTTATTGGGTTATCTCGCCGGAGGGTACAAGGCCTGTAGAATACAGGGATGAATCATTACCTGGCATTGAGCCGAATGATATGGAGGCAACTGCACTTAACAAGGTATTATTGCAGAAAAAGGCAATTGAGGCTCGTATACGTCAGGGTGAATCTGAGCAGGAGGCAATGGATAAGGTTGTGTTCCCGTGGATGAGACCCGGCGGAAAACAGGCACTTGCTTATACTATTGAGGATGTTTGGGGCAAGGATGTATCTCCTGATGGTGCAGCAGCAAGTTCTGCAGTAGTAAATGATACTAAAAAGGTTCTCAAGAGTTATAGAGATAACGAAGATGAAAAAGACGCAATTAACCACACAAGTAATATAGGTCTGGAAAACGACTTAGAGTAGTTTACAAAAACAGGGCGGTTTATGCCGCCCTTTAATCTTATCTGATAAGAATGTAATAGGGAGATTGCTTATGATAATTCCAAGACCGCAATCGGAAGTTTATGAAAATGGCAGTTTAACTCTGCCTGATACTGTTACGTTTTCCTTTAACGGGGAAAGCGATGAAAAAATTATTGATTTACTTGAATTATTTTTACCGGACATTAATTTTGAACTTGCAGATACGGGGATTATTACTTTTAACCGGTGCAGTTTTGACAAACCTGAGGCATACTCATTTAAAACGGAGTCTTGCGGAATTACAATATGCTACAATGATTTTCTCGGTGCCAGAAATGCTTTGTCAACTTTGGTACAACTTGTGAAATCCAAAAAGGAAGGCTTTAGTGTTCCTTTTTGCAGTATTGAAGATTATCCGTCTTTTCGGGTGAGGTCATTGATGCTTGACCTCGCACGCGGAGTAGGCAGAAAAGAGGAAATTAAAGAGACGATTTTGAGGTTGGCTCTTTTGAAATATAATCAGATTCATTTGCATCTGGTTGACAGCCAGGGAGTGGCATGGCAATCTCGATGCTATCCCAAGTTGACAGGACCGTGCGGTGACCAGTATTCAATGCAATTTTTTAAATCTTTGTATGAACTGTGCGTGAAACTTGGCTTGGAGGTGCTTCCTGAAATTGAAGTGCCTGCACATAACGAAACTATCCTTCGTTGCTATCCTGATTTTGCATGTGAGGTTGATGAAGAAAATCATCCGGCAAAATGGGTTCTGTGTGCAGGTAATGATGACATATTTACGTTTTATGAAAACATTATCGGAGAATTGATTGAAATGTTCCCCGATTGTAAATACATACATATCGGTGGTGACGAGGTTCATTACTTAGATATACCTACACAGCGTTGCTACTGGGACGAATGTCCCCGATGTCAGGCATTGGGTTTTACAAGCAGACAGGAAATATATTATTATATAATTAACCGCGTTTACCATATTGTTAAGTCTTTTGGAAAAGAGGTTGCAATGTGGAATGACTGGATAGATATTTCAAAGCCTTGTCCGTTGCCTAAGGATATATTGATTTATTTCTGGCGTGTTGCCATGGAGGGCAGAGGCCCTACAGATGGATGCTCAATGCAGGGCTTTTTAGAGCAGGGCTATAATGTTGTAAATGCCCATTTTCAGGAAAGCTATCTGAGCAATAAGGATTATGCAAGTGTGAATTCTATAAAAGACTGGAAACCGTCAAAAAGGCCGGTAACTGATGAGAAGTACCATTCGCAAATTTTGGGCGGTGAAGTTTGCGCGTGGGAGTACGGCAATGAAGAACGTTACAGATTTTACAGATTTACTCTGCCAGCACCAACGGGAATGTTTGCAGACAGAATGTGGAACGGTACAGTTTTTGAGTATGACGAAGAATTTGAAACTGCACTGACACGCGCTGTTTTAGGCTATATGTGCCCTGAGAATTTAAACGTATATAAATTGATTGGTACTATTATGCTTGATGCCCGAACCACAGAGCTTGGAATAATCAACGAAGCTACACCTGCTGTTGAAGAACTGAAAAAAGCTGTTTTGGCTATGCTGCCGATTACCGTTTCGGATAATTACGGGCATTTTGCGGCGTTATACTATACTGAATGTATTAACTGGATATTAGAAAGGAGATAATTCATATGTTGAGGGTTGAAAAAAATTATGAGTTTAAAAAAAGGCTTTTGAAAATTCATAAAGAAAATTTGCGTGATTTTTCTTTAAAATCAGAAGAAAATGAGATTATGTTGCCTGATGGGATTTCTATTGTTATACCCGAAGCTGCAAATGCGGTCATTATGAATGCGGCACGGGATTTGGCAGATTATTTACTTATTTCTATGAATATTTCTGCTAATATTACCGCAACAGTGAATGAAAATATGTTCTCCATCGTTTTTAAAATCAACAAAGATTTAGGCGAATACTCAGATTATATGGGGTATAGAATTAAAATCGATGAACAAATTACGGTTGACGGATTTGACGACAGAGGCATTGCACAGGCTATATACAGATTAGAGGACATTATGAGCAGACGAAAAGCACCTTTTATTGAAAAAGGGGTTATTTCAAATAAACCAATGTTTTCTCCGCGTATGGTGCATTCCGGTTATGGCTTGGACGATTATCCCGATGAGTATTTGCGCTCTATTGCTTATTCGGGTATGGATGCTATACTTATTTTTGTTAAAGGGATGAATCGTGTGAGCAATAAATTTCTCGATTTTAATGAACTGATTGAAAGAGCATCAAAATACGGTATTGATGTATATGCATACTGCAAAATGAGATGCACTTGCCATCCTGACAGTGAAAGCGCTTACGCAGAGTATGATAATATGTACGGAAGACTGTTCCGCGAATTTCCGGGATTTAAAGGAATAATATTCGTAGGTGAATCATTGGGATTTCCAAGTAAGGATGAACATGTGGAAATTCCGCCTGCAAAAGGAAGTAATAGTTTTTCAACAGGTAAGCCCCATCCCGGTTGGTGGCCGTGTGAGGATTATCCTCAATGGCTTCAGATGGTCTCTGAAATTATACGCAAATACAAAAGCGATGCAGATGTTGTATTCTGGACATATAATTGGGCATGGGCTCCTGAAGAATATCGAATTAAACTTATAGAAAATCTGCCTACCGACATTAGTCTGCTGGTTACATATGAATTACCGGAAACCTATAAAGTTGGTGATGTAACTGAGGGGTGCTGTGACTATACAATATCATTTGCAGGTCCCAGTAAGGTGTTTAAAAGTGAGGCGGCAGCAGCAAAAAAACGCGGTATACGATTGTATGCTATGACAAATACCGCCGGTTTAACATGGGATAT
>JAZSBW010000170.1:0-7296 GCA_045602585.1 Clostridia bacterium | reverse complement strand
AAAACTACCTCCTAAAATAGTTATAATGAACTCAAAATTGTAATTTATTACCCAATTATTTTACAACAAAATCAAAAAAAAATCCAGTACTTTTTTTGATTTTGTATATTTTTAATTAAAAATACGTCTATCACAAGGCGTATTTGGATATTTTTCACTATCTTGTCAATGATTTTCTGAGATTATATTATGTAAAAACCCAAGTGATTTATAAAAAGTGTCTGTCTGTGCAATAAGATATCGCTCAGCAATTGCACAAATTCTGTTTAATAGTTCTTCTGTAATACTGAACGAAAATACGCAGCGATAATCACTTTTTGATATATAATCAATTATTTTTATATCCATAGAATTAATACTTACGGGCAGATGTTCACTACCTTCATATCTGCCTATGCAGTCAGAACATACAACTCCACCGTCATTATGCGAAAAATAATCAATTTTTTTATCTTTTCCACAGCAAACACATCTGCCAAGTTCAGGCATAACACCCATCACGCAGGCAGATTTAATTTCAAATATCGCTTTTAATTTTTTTAAAAAAGGTAAAATATCACCGTTATCAGCATTGTGTTCGGCTTTTTCTGTTAAATAAAGAGTGTTTAATATAAATTTGAAATAATCCTCATCACCAATTATCTCCTGAGCGATATCAGCAACAATGTCCATATAATATGTGGCAAACGACACCTTTGTAACATCGTTTCGCAAATTGAAAAAGTTGTTTGTTACCTGTGCAGAAGAAACAGTATAAAGTCCGCCTTGTTTACTGTTCAATGTAATGCTTGAAAAGCAAAACGGCTGCAAAGCAGCAAAATCTTTATGTTTATGGCTACGAACACCTTTTGCAATGGCAGTAACTCTGCCATGCTCAGGCGAAAAAAACGTTATGAGTTTATCATTGTCGTTCATATTACAGGTTTTGAGCACCAGTGCTGCTGTCTGTATCGTGTTCATCTGTATCTTTCTCCGCATTTACATTATTATATTCTTTATAAAGCAAATAACTTTCTATATTGCCGGTATTGGCAAAAAAGTCCCACGCAAATTCATTATCCACTACATCCCACACACAAATCGCCCCCGCAGGTAGAATTTTATATAAGTATTATTTGTCTTGTGGAATTTTAATATACTGTTATGTTTTGGCGAAAATTATAAATCGTTCATTCCGAACTCTTTCATCATTTGTTCTGAATTGCGCCAGTCAGGTTTAACCTTTACCCAAAGTTGCATAAAAACTTTTTTATCAAGCATTTTTTCACAGTCAATCCTCGCCTGAGAACCGATTGCTTTAAGTTTAGAGCCTTTACTGCCAATTATAATGCGTTTGTGCGATTCTTTCTCGCAATATATATTTGCAGAAATTTCGCACACTTTATCGCCTTTCTCTTTCATTTTAACAATTTCTACTGCTATCCCATGAGGAATTTCCTGGTTTAAAAGTCTTAAAGCCTTTTCACGGATAAGTTCTGCAACAATCTGTTTTTCGCTTTGATCTGTAACCATATCATCAGGATAGTACATAGGTCCTTCGGGAAGATATTTTTTGATAATCTTTTTTAAATCTTCTACACCATCACCGCTTGATGCACTTACAGGAATAATATCTTCAAACTTATGCAGTTTATTATATTTTTCTATAACCGGCAAAAGATTAAGTCTTTCAGTTGTATCGAGTTTATTTAAAACCAACACTGTAGGAATATCACCTATTCTTTCTAAAATAGTGTTTTCAGCCGCAGAAATATTTTCGTCGGGTTCAACAACAAGTAAAAGCAAATCAACATCTGCAATTGTTTCGTCAACAGATTTAATCATACTTTCACCCAGTTTTGTTTTAGGTTTGTGAAAGCCGGGTGTATCCACAAAAATCATCTGTGCATCATCGTCGGTATTAATCGCAAGCACTTTATTTCTTGTAGTCTGGGGTTTTGCAGAAATAATAGCAATCTTCTGACCAGCAAGTTTATTAAGCAACGTGGATTTACCTACATTAGGCACTCCTACTATTCCTATGTATCCTGACTTAAACGTAGTATTCATCATTTTCTCCTTATCGGTTATATTTTTTAAAAGGTATTCCCATAACGAAGCAAACAGCAAGTACAACATATAATGCAAGTGCAAAACATAATAGCGGTCTTTCGGCAAAAAAAGTTATAACAGACAAAATAATCGCTATGTCCCAGAACAATGTTACCGCAATAACAACCGCCATAACTGCTGCAAGCATAACGGCACCTGCGGCAACGTCTTTTGAAATCTTTGCATTTATATTATATTCACCGCCGTGCATATCTATGGCACTTTCTATAGAGGTATTTACCATTTCGCAAATTAAAACAAAAAGTATAGCAAACCACAACCACATCATTTCGGATTTACTGAAATTGTAAAACAAACTCACAATAAGCACAGAAATTGCAGCCACAATATGGAATCTAAAATTTCGCTGAGTAAATATACAGTATTTTAATCCCTGTAAAGCGTACAAAAAACTCTTTAAAATTTTCATATTAGCACGTCCTATCTTGTAAGACCTATTTTTTCAAGTATTGCTTCTTCTTTCTCTCTCATAACAACACGTTCGTCTTCGTTTTCGTGGTCATAACCTAAAAGATGGAGTACAGAGTGACACACCAAAAAACCAACCTCACGCTGATATGAATGTCCGTATTCTTTTGACTGTTCTGATGCACGCTCAAGCGAAAGCACAATATCCCCCAGCACAACTGTACCGAGATATGAGTCCCCTACGCTTTCTATAACCTTACCCCCCTCAAAATTAAGCATTGGGAAAGAAAGCACATCTGTAGGCGAATCAATCTGTCTGAAATCGTTATTGATTTCTTTTATCTGCTCGTTGTCAACAAACAAAACACTTATCTCTGTTTTTTTATTAAATTCTTCATATTCAAGTGCAGTATCGGCAACTTTCTGTACCAATTCCTGCAAGGCATCGTCTACTGTGTGCTTGTCCTGTGTATTTTCAAAAAAAATCTCTGCTTTCATATTCAATTCCTCTTTTCCGTTTTGCGTTCATATTTTTCACGACGTTTGGCATCGCGTTTTTCGTAAGCCTTAATAATTGCCTGAACAAGTCTGTGGCGTACGACATCGCGCTCTGTTAGATAACAGAACGCAATATCCTCAATATTCTTTAAAACATTGGTTACGTCTTTAAGACCAGAAAACTTACCATCGGGCAAATCCACCTGAGTAATATCACCTGTTACAATCGCCTTAGAGTTAAAACCTATACGGGTTAAAAACATCTTCATCTGTTCTGGTGTGGTATTCTGCGCCTCGTCTAAAATTATAAAACTGTCATCCAATGTTCTGCCGCGCATATATGCAAGCGGAGCAATCTCTATGCTTCCCCTCTCAACAAGTCTGTGATATGCTTCTACACCGAAAAAATCATACAACGCATCATAAAGCGGTCTTAAATACGGGTCTACCTTTGTTTGCAAATCACCTGGTAAAAAGCCAAGTTTTTCACCCGCTTCCACAGCAGGACGTGTCAGAATTATTCTGTTTACCTCTTTATTTTTAAATGCTTTGACAGCCATAGCAACTGCCAGATACGTTTTACCCGTACCGGCAGGGCCTATTCCAAAAGTTATTGTGTTTTTCTTTATAGCATCAATATAATGCTTCTGGCCAAGCGTTTTGCTTTTGATTGGTTTACCGGATGCTGTTATTGCAACACAATCACTTCCGTAAAGAGCAGAATCGTCAATGCCGTCTTTTGCCATAGTTATAGCATATAAAATATTTTGGTCGGTCAGCGATTCCCCTTTTTCCAGCAGTGTGCGCAAACTTGCAAACACAGTAGTTGCCATAGCAACGTTTGGCTCATCACCGCTGATTTTTACAACCGATTCGCGGTTAACAATACTAACACCGAGTTCACGGCAGATAATATTTATATTTTTATCCAACTGACCAAAAATTTCGCCTACCTGCGCAACCGTATCAAATTCTATGCTTTTTTCCAAAGTAAAACCTCCAAAATCCTACTGTATTTCTATGGGAACTTCCGCCCCTATTTCTTCTATACATTCGTAATTAAGTCTGACATTTATAATTGAATCAGAAACGCTTACAACTTCGTGCGTTTTATTAACCACCGTTGTATCTGCTGTTAAAGAAGCCTCTATCTGACTGCCAAGTTCAGAGCACGCAATCTCTGTTGCCTGCTCCACAGACAATTGTTCTTCGCTACGCAAAAGTTCATTATACGTGTGTTGCTCAAATGATATTGGAAAAACAAAATTTTTCCCCGCAGAAAGGTGATGCGTTTTAACATCTTCTTCGCTATATTCAAAAGCCAAATTTTCTTTCATATATAATTTTACACGAAAACCAAAAAAATTGATAGTGTTTTTTGAAATTTTTTTGCCTGTTTTTGAAAAATTTACTTTTACAAGCGGAAAATCTGCTGATTTACTGTACCATGTACGCGCTTTTATACTCCCTGATGAATGCAGATAATGTATTCCGCCGTATTTGGTATTTGATATTCCGCTGACTAACAAATCACCTTTTTTTACTACATCGCCTACAGAAACCATTTTTTCACCATAAGTAGCCTTAACTTCCGTTATCAATCCATTAGTATTTGCCACTATATTACACGGGTGCTTTCTGTCAACAATAGATGGCACCGGCACTTTTTCTTTTACCTGAACAACTGCGCGTGTGCCTTTTATATCTACCCATATCCACGAAAGTTCATCTACGTCTAAAAGCATCTTATTCTGCAACGCAGGGATATCATTACCATAACGAAAATTGCCTGTTTTAAACCCGTTTTTTTCAAGTGCATTAATAATGGTATCTGCAGACACTTTTTCGTTACCCTCTATTTCTATCACCCACACAAACGAGGTTATGCATAAAAACAATGTTAATGCAACTATACCTGCAATCAAAAATGCTTTGCGTTTTTTATGTTTTTTCAGTATAAACGGCAAGCCATGACGTGACATTATTTTAACTTTTGTTTTTGTCTTAAAAGCGACAGATGGCATTTGCTTAAATCCGTCTATACTCATATTCATATGTAAAAGTTCGCTTCCGCGATTTTTTATATTCCACACATATATATTTCTGTTCATACAAATATTTAAAAATCGCTCAACAAATCTGCCCGTTACGCTCACACGGACAAATCCTTTTATATATGTAAGTATTTTTATCAAAAGCAAAAACTCACCGCCTTCACAAGTCCCACTATCATCATTTCTTCTCCGGTCATAGACTGAATCTCCATATTCTCTCCTGACAAAGAAATGATATAACTGCCGGCATTTATTTTAATACTTTCACTACTGTATTCGCTTATACCTTTAAAATTTTCTATATATACTTTGGTATTGGAATCAAATACTATTCTCGGAACATCCATCACTATCTCCTGCGGTATGGAAAGCACAGTAGATATCTTTTCCTTAATTTTCTTTGCCATAATACCTCTCCCGTCAATGCTTGTGTCTTTATATAAAATTATGATTAAACCGTCTTTGTTATGAATAAACCTAATAATAAAGGAGTGTAAATATATGAAAAGTATTTTTAAATCGTCTGTTGCTGCAATAATGGTTGTTTTACTCATTATATATCCGGATACGGTCATTAATTCTGCAATCAGCGCAATGTCAACTTGTATAAATGCATTATTTCCAACATTATTTCCTTTTTTTGTACTATCTAAAATCTTTATTAAAAGCGGCGGTGCAAATATGTTTGGAAAAATTTTTAATCCGTTTATGCGCCCCGTATTCGGTATAAACGGAAACAGTGCGTCTGCCTTTTTATTGGGTATTCTATGCGGATATCCAATTGGTGCAAAAACAGCAGTTGACTTATATAAAAATTCATACATATCAAAAAGAGAAGCAGAAAACCTTATCTGCTTTTCCAACAATTCGGGTCCTCTTTTTATAATTGGCGCTCTTGGTATCGGAATGCTTTCATCAAAACCTGCCGGAATATTTTTATATACAATTCATATTTTATCCGCAATTACTATGGGTATTATATTAAAACTTACATTACCAAAACAAGAAAGCATTAAACCAATCAAAAGAAATATTATAAATAAAAACATTTTTACCTCTTCTGTTGAAGAAAGTATGCAAACAATAATCAATGTTTTTGCATATGTTATTTTCTTCGGAATAATAATGGCAATATGCGAGGGTGCACATCTGTTTTTCCCTATAGAAAAATTGCTTTCAATTTTTAATATTAATACGGCTGTATCTGATTCTATCATATGCTCTTTTTTTGAAATAACAACAGGGATAAAAAAACTGAGTGCAACAGATAACGCACTCAGTTTAAAACTTATATTAATTTCATTTATGTTAGGATGGTCAGGACTTTCCATACACTTCCAAACAAAAAGTGTTTTAGAAAATTTTGATTTTTCTTTTATAAAGTACTTATCTGTAAAATTTACTCAAGGAGTTATTGCTTCTGTTTATGCCGCAATAGGCTGCACAATAGTATCGTTTGAGAAATCTGTATTCATAAGGACATCATACAAACTTCCGGATATAGCAAACCTGCCTTTACATCATTTTATTTTTACGGTTGTAATCGGTTGGATATACATTACCGTACAGCGCCGTTCAGATAATAGTAAGCGATGTTAAGTGCCAATGCAAATATAAGCCACAATATATATGGTATCCAGAGTATTCCTGCAAATTTATTTATGTTATAAAACTTGTACGCAGTAATTATCGCAAAAACAATCATCACAACAAGCCATATAAGCGCAAAAAGGATTAATCCCCATTTAAAAAATATTGGTGTCCAGAAAAAATTAAGAACAAGCGAAATTGCAAAATAGAATATTGCATCTCGTACACCGGGTTTATCAAGACCGTCTTTTACAACAAGATACAGTGAAATCCCCATCAGTGTATATAAAATTGACCATACAATAGGAAATACAATTGGCGGTGGTGCAAACGAAGGTTGCATCATAGAGGTATATACACCTTCTATATCCCCCGTTATAAGCGCACTTAATCCGCCTACTGCTAAAGGAATTGCCACGCAGATAAGAAATGTAATAATTTTTTTGCCGTTTATTGCTTTAAACATATATTAATCACCTCGCATCTATTGTATGATCGAAAATATGTTTTTATAACAAAGATAGCATCTCATAAAGAGATGCTATCTTATTTAGTCTAATACATAAACATTTGCTGTTCTTCTGCCAAACTGACGAACTTTATAAGACGACGGGAAGAACAAGTCTACTTTATT
>JAZSBW010000169.1:0-9305 GCA_045602585.1 Clostridia bacterium | reverse complement strand
GATTTAAATTTTGTATATTTGTTGAATAAAATGTTTGTCGAAGACAATCTAAATGATAATGATTACAAGTGTTTAAATTTAGGAATTTCAGGACATTTCTTTAATGTGTCGGCAAGCAATTTTCAATATGTAATTGAAAAGTATAAGAACGCTAAATATTTAATTATTGAAACGAGTAATATTGAATTCGATGAAGAAAAACTTGAAAAAATGTTGCAAGGTGAATATCATACTGATTTAGAAGAAAGAAGTTTTATATACACTATGGCTCAAAAGATTCCTTATTTCAGGTTGTTGAATAAAAAAATAGGTGAAATTAACGAAGAGGATACAACTGATGAAGAGAATAATGGACCTGAATATATGAAATCATATGAAAATAAAATGTGTAAAATTTTGAATAAAATTTCTGTTGCATCAAGGGAAAAAGGTATTAGACCAATTATACTTTTTCATAACAGAATAAATATTGATGATGATAGTGTTGAATATGAAGATGATACGCAATATATAGAAATCTTTGAAAATTGTTGTAAAAAAAGCGGGATTGAATTTTTAGATGTCACTCCGCGTTTTATCGAGGAATTTAAGAAAACTTATAAAATGTCGTATGGATTTTCAAATACCGTTCCCGGAGAAGGACATCTGAACAATTTTGGGCATAAACTAATTGCTGAAGAATTGTATAAAAAAATCAATGAGAAGGCTGGACTATAACGCATGGTATTTAATAGTGTTGCATTTATTGTGTTTTTTGCGATTGTGAGTGTTTTGATGATACTTACAAACATAAAACGGGATATAGATAAAAAAACAATAATTAAAATCAGGCATATAATTTTACTTATAGCAAGTTGTGTATTCTACGGTTGGTGGGATATTGGTTGTTTGGTTTTAATGTTAGCGCTCATTTTTATTGCGTACATTTGCTCTATAATGATGAAAAAGATAAACAATAAAGTATATTTAATTTTTGCTGTAACTACTCCGCTTATTATTTTGGGAATTTTCAAATATTTTAATTTTTTTATTGAGACTTTTGCGACTGCGTTTGGTATTAAAAATATAGCGACATTAAATATTTTACTTCCTGTTGGAATTTCATTTTATACATTTCAATCTTTAAGTTATACTTTAGATGTGTATCGCGGACGTATTGAACCCGAGAAAAGTTTTATAAAGGTTGCTCTTTATGTGTCGTTTTTTCCTCAACTTGTCGCAGGACCAATAGTAAAAGCAGATGATTTTATTCCACAATTGTATGAAGACCGAACTATATCTTGGTCAAATTTTGAAAAAGGTATACAATGGTTTGTGTTTGGATTATTTAAAAAAGTAGTAATCGCAGACAATATTTCTGTTTGTGTTGATGCCGTATTTAATGCTCCCCAACAGTTTCATGCAATTTCTATTGTTTTAGCAGTTATAGGTTATTCTATACAGATTTATTGTGATTTTTCGGGTTATTCAGATATGGCTATCGGATGTGCAAAATGCTTGGGGTTTGATTTGATGAGAAATTTTAATATCCCGTATGTAGCCAACAATATCAGCGCTTTTTGGAAAAGATGGCATATAAGTTTATCTACTTGGCTGCAGGAATATTTATATATTCCGCTTGGAGGTAATAGGAAAGGTAATATAAGGACTTATATAAATCTGTTTTTGACGATGCTTATTGGTGGTCTTTGGCATGGTGCTTCATGGACATTTGTGGCATGGGGTGCTTTGCATGGAATTGCACTTTGTTTACATAAGATTTGGCTTAAAATTATAAAAAGGGATAAGGGATATAAAGGAACTTTTATCGGGAATTTATGTTCCGGAATGGTTACGTATGTGTTTGTGACTTTTTGCTGGATTTTTTTCAGAGCAGGAAATTTTCATATTGCAAAAGAAATCATTTTTGGAATTTTATTTTGGCAAAATGGTATTTTCTATATAAGTTCATGGGTGATATTTGGAGTAGTATGTGTTTTAATTTCCACATTAATTGCTTATGTGAAATCAGTACTTAAGAAAAGTGAATTTAATGGTTTTTATCCAACACTTAAATTAAATACAATATTAGGACAAACTGTATTATTTGTTATGATAGGAATTACTATTGGATTAGCATATACAGGAAGTAATCCGTTCATATATTTTCAATTTTAAAAATATATATTTTTACTTATACTATTCTAACCGCTGTTTCGTATTTAGAGAGAAAAAGGTAAAGACTTTTAAGGTCTTTACCTTTTTTTATGCAAAAGCCTTGCATAAAAACGTATTTTTGTGTATAATGGAAAATGAATTATTTTGGGTAATTGTACCCGATAAGGAGTGGTATCCGTGACAGTTGGCATATACACCAACCAACGCAAAGACAAAGAATTGCAAGTTACTAACCGTGTGGTACAGTTTTTAAAAGATAAATGTACCGTTAATTTAATGTGCGATTTTGCATCGTTTGAGGATATGTGTAAAACTGTCGATTTTTTGATAGTCCTCGGCGGTGACGGAACTCTCCTGCGCGTGGCGCGCATCGCAAGCAAATTTGACCTGCCCATTCTTGGCATCAATCTTGGAACGGTTGGCTTTTTAGCAGAGGTTGAAAAGGATAAAATCGAAGATTGCCTTACCAGATTTTTAGCAGGCGACTACACTTTGGAAAACAGATTTATGATTAACGCATCTGTTGTGCGTGACGGCGAAACCATTGCTGAATATGATGCACTTAACGATATAGTTATTGCGGCGGCATCGTTTAAAAAGGTTGTGTCGATGGATTTGTATGTAAATGGTGATTTTATCACCTCTTACGATGCTGACGGCGTAATTGCCGCAACACCTACGGGATCTACCGCGTATTCACTTTCCGCAGGCGGACCTATAACAGACAGCGTTATGGAACTTATGCTTATAACCCCCATTTGTCCGCATACTATGTCTTCAAGACCGCTCATACTGCCACCCGACAAAAAAATCACGGTTGAGATTATAAAAGACCGTGAACACGCAGCACAGATAACTGCAGACGGACGTGAGGGCGAAAAACTTTGTATAGGCGACAAAGTTGTATTAACGGCATCTGAGCGCAAAACAAAACTTATCCGCTTAAACGATATGAATTTTTATGAAACACTCCGAAAGAAAATGAGTGATTAAAAGGAATGAAAATATATGTCTAAACTTGAAAGGCACGAAAGAATTTTAAACCTTATTGCACATAACGATATATCTACACAGACAGAACTTACAGACCGACTTGTTGCTGCGGGATACAACGTAACTCAGGCAACGGTTTCGCGTGATTTGCAGGAGTTACGTATAGTTAAAACAGTAAGCGACAGAGGTATATACAGATACGAAGCACCTAAGGAAGATACAAAAACTGCTGACAGCCGACATGAGGCAGTACTTCGTCAATGCCTTTTAAGCGTGGATTATGCTATGAACATAGTGGTTTTAAAAACGCTTACAGGTGCGGCTCAGGCGGCGGCTTATGCGCTTGATATGTATGTTATGGAGGAAGTTCTGGGTACTATTGCCGGTGACGATACCATTATGATGGTAGCACGCACAGAAGCGAGCGCTAAAAGTATTTGTACAGATTTAAAACATTTTCTTGTTTGATATTGGAGGTGACGGGTTTTGCTGAACAGATTATTTATTAAAAATATAGCGGTTATAGAAAACGCTGAAATAGAGTTTGAAAACGGGTTTAATATTCTAACCGGCGAAACCGGTGCCGGAAAATCTATCATAATAGATTCTGTAAACATTTTAAAAGGCGAGCGCGCCAGCAAAGAACTCATTCGCTCAGGTGAGCAAAAGGCAAGAGTTGACGGTGTGTTTACGGTGGACGTTGACACTCAAAGGCTTTTAAGTGATGAGTTCGGTATAGAGGCAGAAGACGGGCAGATACTTATCTCGCGTGAGATAACTGCTGACGGCAAAAACAATATCCGCATAAACGGTATGCCGGCAATCGGCTCTGTGCTAAAAGAGGTTGGGGCGCATCTTGTAACCATTCACGGTCAGCACGACAATACCTCGCTCCTTGCTAAAAAAACGCACCTCAAACTGCTTGACAGTGCCGCAGGCGACGAACTTTTAAAAACACTTAATGAATATAAAGAAGTCTACAATAAAGTGCGCGAGAAAATTGCTGAACTTGAGTCCATTGAAACCGATGAACAAGAAAAAACAAGGCGTCTTGATATGCTCATGTTCCAGATAGACGAGATTGAAACTGCCACACTACAGATTGGCGAAGACGACGAACTGTTTGAAAAGAAAGCATTTTTAGAAAATGCGGGCAGAATAGCCGAGAACACGCAAAGTGCATATGGTCTTCTGTACGAGGGTGACGAAACAGGCAAATCTGCAAATGACCTTTTGTGGGACGGTATCAATGCTCTTGGTGATGTTGCCGAGTATGATGCTGAACTTAAAAAAATACACGAAGAACTTACTGACTTGGGCTATGAAATCTCCGATAAAGTGCGTAGCCTTCGCAAGTATATAGATACACTTACATTTGAACCATATGAACTTGAACAGGTAGAGGACAGGCTTGATTTAATCTATAACCTTAAAAGAAAATATGGCTCAACCATTGAACTGGTACTTAAATATTTGCAAGATGCTAAAGAAGAGGCAGATAACATAGTGCGTTCCGACGAGCGTGCAGAGGAACTAAAAAACGAGATTGCCTCTTTAGAAGAAAAGCGGAATTTACTGGCAGACCAACTTACACATATACGCACCAGAACAGGCGCCGGACTTTCTAAGCAGATAGAGGAGCAACTTGCAGACCTTAATATGGCAAAGGTTCGATTTAACGTGAACATACAAGATGCCGACTACGGTGCAAACGGAAAAGACGATGTTGAGTTTTTAATCTGCACGAATGTCGGTGAAGATTTTAAACCTTTAACAAAGATTGCATCGGGCGGCGAACTTTCCAGAATTATGCTGGCGGTTAAAAATGTTCTTACTATGGGAGAGGGCGCAAAAACTTTGGTGTTTGATGAGATTGACACAGGAGTCAGCGGAAGCGCAGCACAAAAAATAGGCGAAAAACTGCGCAGTATATCTTCAGCCAATCAGGTTATATGTATAACTCATCTTCCGCAGATAGCATCACTTGCCAAAACACACTATCTTATAGAAAAAAATGTAGAAAACGGCCGCACTCTTACAACTGTTAAGCGTTTGGAGGGCGAGGACAGAGTATTGGAGATTGCACGTACTTTGGGTGGTGCAGAAGTAACTGAAATAACAAAAGCAAACGCACGCGAACTTTTAAAGCAGGCGGCTTATTAAAAATACAATAGGGGGATAATTATGAATAGAACAGACAAACACAATTACTACCTTGATATTGCAGAAACCGTTGCAGAAAGGGGAACGTGCTTAAGACGTAATTACGGCTCGATTATAGTTAATAATGACGAGATTGTATCTACCGGATACACGGGCGCACCCCGTGCCAGAAAAAACTGTATTGATATCGGCGAGTGTATAAGAGTTAAATTAAATATTGCACGCGGTGAGCGTTATGAACTTTGCAGAAGCGTTCATTCAGAGGCGAACGCAATAATTTCCGCTTCAAGAAAAGAGATGATTGGCGGAACATTATACCTTGTAGGTAAAGACAAAAACACAGGCGAACTTGTGCAGGACGCATCATCTTGTGCAATGTGTAAAAGACTTATAATTAACGCAGGTATTTCAAAAGTTATTGTAAGAAACACCAAAACAGCGTTTACAATTATAGATGTCCGTGAAGACTGGATTGAAAAAGACGAATCTTTAGACGGACAAATGGGTTATTAATTGAAAGGATATGAAAAAATGATAACAAAAGCACCTAAAGGCACAGCCGACGTATTGCCGTCACAAGCGTATAAGTGGCAGTACATTGAAAACGAAATAAGAAAAATCTGTAACGAATTTTGCATTAAAGAAATCCGTACACCTGTTTTTGAACATACTGAACTTTTTGAACGTGGTGTAGGCGAAACTACCGACGTTGTAGGAAAAGAGATGTATACCTTTAACGATAAGGGCGACCGTAGTATTACACTCCGTCCCGAAGGTACTGCGTCTGCGGCAAGGGCATATATTGAGCATGGTTTGTTTAACGAGCCTCAGCCTGTTAAAGTTTTTTATCAGATTAAATGCTACCGCTACGAAAAACCTCAGGCAGGACGTTACAGAGAGTTTGCACAGTTCGGTGTTGAAGTTTACGGATCCGGCGAGCCAAGCGCAGATGCCGAGATAATGGCTCTGCCTATGCTTTTATATAAAAGATTGGGGCTTACAAACTTGAAACTCAGTATAAACAGTATCGGCTGCCCCGATTGCCGTAAGGAATACAATAAGAAATTAAAAGAATATTTAAGTGCGCATTACGACAACCTTTGCGATACCTGTAAAGAGCGTTTTGAGAAAAATCCTATGCGCATAATCGACTGCAAATCACCCGTTTGCGGTGAGATTGTAAAGGGTGCGCCGAAACTTATTGATTGCATCTGCGATGGATGTGCAGACCACTTCGAAAAGGTTAAAGGCTACCTGACCGCTGTGGGTATAGAGTATGTTATAGACCCGTATATAGTAAGAGGTTTGGACTATTATACAAAAACCGTTTTCGAAATAATTGCTGACAACAAAAATTCCAATAGCGTTATATGCGGCGGCGGAAGGTATGATGGGCTTATAGAAGAACTTGGCGGTAACCCGATGCCCGCGTGCGGATTTGCTCTTGGTATGGAACGCTTGATTCTCACTTTAGAAGAGCAGGGTATAGAAATTCCTGCACCACATGGAGTGGATATCTACATCGGCAATATAGGCGATGACAGCGGAATGTATGCGCAGAAACTTGTTATGAAATTGCGAGAGGCAGGCGTGGTTGCAGAAAAAGACCACCTTGGAAAAAGCGTTAAGGCACAGATGAAATACGCAAATAAAATTGGTGCAAAGTTCAGTATGATTATCGGTGACGATGAAATTGCCAATGGCAAGGCGCGTCTTAAGAATATGGAAGACGGCACAGAGTGCGAATGTGTATTAAATGCTGATGATATAGCAAAACTATTAAAATAATTTTGATTTTTCAGAAAGGAAGTTTTATATAAATGTACGAATCAATTAAAGGCTTAAAAAGAACTCACAGATGCGGCGCACTTTCTGCTGCAAATATTGGCGAAGAAGTAGTTGTTATGGGTTTTACAAACTCTGTAAGGAACTTAGGCGGTGTTAATTTTATTAACCTGCGTGATATATCGGGTATTGTTCAGTTGTTTTTCAATACAGATAACCCCGAACTTTACGAAAAGGCTGCTAAAGTGCGCGGTGAATATGTGCTTGCCGCAAAAGGTATAGTGCGTGCCAGAGGAGAAGGTGCTGTAAATAAGGATATGGCTACAGGAGAGATTGAGATAGAGGTAAACGAACTGCGTATACTCTCATCTGCTGAAACACCACCGTTCTATATTGAAGAAAACAGCGATGTTAAAGAAGAACTTCGCTTGAAACACCGTTTCTTAGACCTCAGAAGACCAGATATGCAGAGAAACCTTATTATGCGCCACAACATTGCTAAAATTGCGCACGATTTCTTTGATGAAAACGGATTTTTGGAGATAGAAACACCTATACTCGTTAAAAGCACACCTGAGGGTGCACGCGACTATGTTGTTCCCAGCCGTGTGCACAGCGGTAAATTCTATGCTTTGCCTCAGTCACCTCAACTTTATAAGCAGTTGCTTATGGTATCCGGTATGGATAGATATTTCCAGATTGCAAAATGTTTCCGTGACGAGGACCTTCGTGCAGACCGTCAGCCTGAGTTTACTCAACTTGATATGGAACTTTCGTTTGTTGATATGGAAGACGTTATGGAACTTAATGAGCGCTTTATGCAGAGAGTGTTCAAAGAGATTAAAGGTATTGATATAAAAACGCCTTTCCTTAAAATGGAATATTCCGAGGCTATGGACAGATTCGGCTCTGACAAACCAGACACACGTTTTGGTTTGGAACTTAAAAACCTTTCAGACATAGTTGCAAACTGCGGATTCGGTGTGTTTACAGGTGCGCTTGAAAATAGAGGAAGCGTTCGTGCTATTAATGCCGAAGGTCTTGGCGAGAAACTTACAAGAAAAACCATTGATGCACTCGGCGAATTTGTAAAGACATACCGTGCAAAAGGTCTTGCGTGGATTAAGTTGAATCCCGATGGTGTTCAGTCGCCAATTGCCAAATTCTTAACCGAAGATGAAATGAATGCCATCTTAGAGCGTATGGACGCTAAAGAGGGCGACGTTATATTTATTGTGGCAGACAAAAACAATGTTGTGTTTGACTCACTCGGTGCACTTCGTTTAGAGATTGCAAAACGCTTCGACCTTATTGATAAAAACAGATACGATTTCCTTTGGGTTACTAACTTTCCGCTTTTGGAATATGACGAAGAAGACGGACGTTATGTGGCAATGCACCACCCCTTTACCTGCCCGAATGACGAAGATATTCCGCTTCTTGATACCGACCCGTCAAAGGTGCGTGCAAAAGCATATGATATTATCTTAAATGGTGTGGAACTTGGCGGCGGAAGTATCAGAATTCACGATGCCCAGTTGCAGGAGAAAATGTTCAGCGTTTTAGGTTTTACAAAAGAGCAGGCATGGGACAGATTCGGTTTCTTAATGGGTGCATTTAAATATGGTACACCACCTCACGGCGGTATGGCATACGGATTTGACAGAATGGTAATGCTTATTGCCGGACTTGATAATATAAGAGAAGTAATAGCATTCCCGAAAGTACAGAATGCATCTGAACTTATGAGCAATGCTCCTGACTTTATTGATGATAAACAGGTCGAAGAATTGCATATCAAACTTGCTGAAGATAAGTAAAAATTCATATTTTGTTCACAAAATTAATATGTCATTGTGCTATTATAGTATCATACATTTTTGTCCATTCTGATGCGGAAAGGAAGATAAGTTAATGATAGAGATTAAAAACCTTACTAAAGCATACGGCGCCAAAAAGGCTGTTGACGATATCAGTTTTACTGTAAACAGCGGTGAAATTCTTGGCTTTTTGGGTCCTAACGGTGCCGGAAAAACAACTACTATGAACATTATTACCGGATATGGTTCCGCTACCAGCGGAACTGTTACGGTTGATGGTATGGATATAGTTGAAAAACCTATGGAGTGCAAACGTAAAATTGGCTATCTGCCTGAACAGCCACCGCTGTATATGGATATGACGGTTTCGGAATATCTCAATTTTGT
>JAZSBW010000168.1:0-1670 GCA_045602585.1 Clostridia bacterium | reverse complement strand
TTTGCCATAGCATCTGCGGCAGACTCTACACCCGCTTCAAAAGGTTTTCTTAAAAATTCGGGTACAGATGAAAGGTCTACTGCAGACGAGCCCATAGAAGCGGAAAGTTTTTCTGTTATAAACTTTCCTACAGCAGATTTTGAAATAAACTCTGCTATCTTACTGTACGACAAAAATGCTACAATTATAGAAATCAAAAGAGAGCACATATTACACAATGACTTGACGAAACCTCGCTTAAATCCGAAATAAGCACAGACTACAATTACTGCTATCAATATAACATCAAGTATCATATATATCTCCTCCCTTTTAATATATATTCAAAAACCTACTGTAAATTAACTATTTCTGCATTATTACCGGATGCAATCAACACCTCGCCACCATCTAAAAGAACTGCTTTTTTAATGTCTTTGTTTACATCAAGTTTAGTAAGTTCTCCGCCACGTTTGCTTACAAGTGCAAGTTTTCTGTCAGATACAACCAAGACTTTACCGTCCGAAGCATCTACACAACTAACAGCACCGCTTGCTGTATATGTGCCTTTTTCTTTAAGATTTTCTGTTAAAATTTTAATTTCGGTATCATTTAAAACAGAATCGCTTTCATTAAGTGCAAGTACAAGACCGTTATCATCGTCTATATCATAATTTGTAAGACTTTTTCCTGAGTAAAAATACTCTGCCTTTTTTTCGCCAAGGCTATTGAATACAGCCGCGCCGATATCACCTACAACAAGCAAAGAATCTTTTCCGGTATATTTAATCTGCATAATTATATTATTTTCTAAAATCTGTCCTGCGTAGGGCTTCTCCTGTGAAAAGTTAAAAAACATCAATCCTCCCGAAGCAGTATTTTTAGAAAAATCCGCCGTAGCAACTGCTAAAGTCCGGTTATCGTATGAAATTGCAGCATCAATTATATAATTGTCTGCGCTATGCCATTTATAAAGCACCTCGCCCTCAGGCGAATACACTACAACCAGTGCTTTATACCCTTTTTCACGGGTAATTAGTGCGCAGTATCCGTTTTTATTAACGCTTCCGCCGATAATGTTATTCTCAGTTGCAAATTCTATTGAGTTGCCTCCTTTTGTAAGCATAGCACCCGGAACATCAAAACTATATGTCAAAACGTATTTACCGCCCGTTTTAATAACAGGTGCAGCGTTGTTTTGATTGATTGTCCAGATATTATTCATATTACCGTCAACACAGGAAACAGCAGTATTGCGCGCAACAATGGCATTACCGTTTAAGCCCTCTAAAGCATAGTCTTCCGTTTTTTCAAACTCTATAACTGTTTCATTTGCAAAGTTTATGCCAACGCCTGAAAATGCATTGTGTAAAAGAGGGTTGTCTATATTCATATAAAGCGTAAAAGCGGTGGATATAACTAAAAGAAGTATTATTATAACTAAAAATCTGTTCTTTTTTGCATGCCGTTTTTTCTTTCTCTCTTCAATCTGAGATTTATCAACAGGTTTTTTATCACTCATGGATAATCCTCCCAAAGGTCATAATATACATAAGTATTATATCATACATCAATTACGTTTGCAAGGGTTTGAGGCAATAAAAAAAAGACTTGTTTGATAACAAGTCTTTTCAAAGCTGATGACCGGAATCGAACCGGTGACCTCTACACTACCAATGTAGTGCTCTACC
>JAZSBW010000167.1:0-3060 GCA_045602585.1 Clostridia bacterium | reverse complement strand
TAATTTAAGTTTCATATGTATTCCCCTTTCCTATCAAATATTTTTCAAGTTTGGTCTTTGCTTCTTTCAAACTGTCAATATCATTACCGTTTAGAGCATGGGAGAGAAGTGCAAGTAATGCTTGTTGTGTGACTATGTTTCCTTCTTCTAATGCTTTCAAACGTTTGTTGTCATTGTCCAAATACTGTTTCAATGACTTCACATCGCTTTCCAGTTTATCAATACGCTCATTCTGTGTTTTCTCCGGTGCTTTCGCCTTTTGAATTACCTTAACAATAACTGCAATAGCCGCTGATACGGAAACGATAGCACCGCATACCCACAGTATCATTTCAAAGACTTGTTGAGGTGTGAATGTAATAGGCTGATTCATTTTATGCACGCTCCGTATATTTAAGATTTACCCACCCGCTATATTTTGTCTTTCCCCAACCATTCTTCTCTTCTACGATGGTTACAGACTGGCCGATGGATATAGAATCCAGTGCTTCTGCTGTGCTGTCGGGGGCAGTGCGAATACGCAGTTTCGGAATAGTAGACCTAACCTTATATTCCTGTACTGGTAATTCATCTGCCACGGCCGCCGCATCTTCAACAAATGTTTCGGCTACTTCCTCATTAGTTACAGTAGGTGAAATATCTTTATATTTATTGCTTTTCATGGCTAATCTCCTTTGTTTTTCTTTATTATAGTACATATGGTCGGGCAATTCAACTTAAATATCCCTTGGCATTAAACTTACAATTTTTCCGGTCAATTCTTACATATCTGTCTGTGGGATACCAGCCCGTGCTATCTGTGAACCATTTACCCTTACTATCGGACTTCCATGTGCCTTTGGCCGTGTAGGTCTGTGTACCGTCCATGTTTAAGAACAGGCCGTCAATCCATTCATCTTGCGCCATTTGGCCATCTTCCGGATAGAAATAATACTTGCATTTGTTGATAGTCTGCCAACCTGTCAACAGTGCTCCATCCTTGCCCGCATAGTATTTCTTGCCTTTGTATTTGATCCAACTATTGGTGATAAGATTTCCCTTATCGTCATAGTCATACCATTTACCATTCTTCTGTACCCAGCCAATATTTCCGATGTAGGTATTGCTGTTATAGATGGCCGCTGACCAACCCTTTGCACCCTGCATCCATGTATTGCCTGTGGAATCAGTAGTGACAGCCTTGCATACAATCTTTGCTCCGTGTTTAAGTTTGCCAACAGAGCCAAAAGATGTTCCAGGTCCTTTGCGGACTTCAAGTTCATCACACAGCACATTATAGGTATCTCCTACTGTGTACTTGCTGGGTTCCGGCTCTGACCCATAATCGGGATGTCCATAGCCGTAAATGTAAGAAGAAGTCTTATTGTATGTGGACTTAGCCACATACCAGCAATTCTTTCCACTATTACCCTCAACTGTTGTAACCTGTGTGGATGTAACTTCGATTACAATACCCGTATGAGACAATCCGGCGCTATTCTGAAAATAGATAACGTCTCCGGGCTTGGGGTTATAATCTTCTTTCTTAAAGCCTTTTCCAGCATTCTTGAAATAATTGAATGCGTACTTGACTACTGCACCATAGTTGTTATAGACAGGACGGTAAAGCATTTTCCGTGCCTTGTCGATACCGAAGCAAGTAATGAAAGAGGCGTCCACAAATTGAGCGCACCAATCGTAGCCGTTGACAAGATGTCTCCATGTTCGGTCACCCTCTTTATACAGATACCAGTCCGTACTGTCAATCAAAGCACCATACTTCTGCTTATTACTTCCCAACGGATCTTCTGCTGTGCCTATCTGTGAGATAGCATAATCTACAATTTTCTGTGCTCCTGTCATAAGTTACCTCCTTTTATGATGTAGTATCAGTATCCAAGAATGTAAGCGTATAGACAATAACCATTGTCTTTTGTGCTGTTTTTGTAATAGGTGTCGTTAAGTTGTTGATGGTCGCAATATATGATTCATGTCGGTACAAATTAAGGGTGTAATAAATAACACCGCTTTCATAAGAGACAAATGTTTTGTAGCCAATCATAGGTGCGTCTAAAGACTCCTGTATTCTATTATTGCTATAACCATTTACTTGATATGCTTCATTCAGTGTAAAGTCGTACATAATGTCACCCGTACCACCATACACTAATGCTCTGTCACTTGTTACTCGATTAGACGAAACCCAGCCACAGTTATTGCTGCCTACATTTGCTCCAATCGGATTTGTGCAAGAACGCATATTTCCCCAAGTACCACCTGTTCTACTCATGGAATAGATTTTAGTACCATCACGCATACCATAAGACTGACCGTAAGTATATCCATCATAGCCATCAATAAATGCAACCTTATCTTTACCAAACCAAATCGGAAAACACATAGCATGAAGTGTATCGCCGGATGTATTAGCAAGGGTTGAAGTTGTAATAGTCGCATTAACGGGATCAATCTCCCACAGTGTTTGTGTATAACCACTGCCCCATGTCGAACCGTCTGTATTTACGGAAAGGATGGCAAGCGTTTCACCCGTGTCATAAACCGTACCTCTTTCTCTACATGGCACATATGAATCACTATCTGTAACAGCAGGAAAACCTATCGGTGCGCTGATAGTTGTTTCTGATAGCACATACGGTTCAGTTTGTGTTCCTTGTACGTTTATCTCGTTAATTGGCAGTCTATACTTCCTAATTGTAATATTGCCATTACTTACATCTGAAAAATCAATGCCATAAATAGAGGAGTCCGTAAGACTTAATCTACAAGGTACACCTAAAATACGATAGTTTGTTGGTGTTCCATAAAGACTTGGCTGTTTCTGTGTGCTGGCCACACCGCTATTTGCTAAAGAGTTACCTTCACCAACATATCCCCAATCTTTGCCCGTAAGACAAACACACGCTATTGTGCCGTTTGCCTGTGTGTATGTATAGTCATAAGTTTGAACATACTTATTATTTATCCACCCACTCTGCACATCATTGTATGAGCCGAGTTCAAGCGGAATACCGTCATTGTCAACACCGACACAACCGTTTGCAGTCATTCTTAATCCTGCAG
>JAZSBW010000166.1:0-6807 GCA_045602585.1 Clostridia bacterium | reverse complement strand
GCCTCTGCGTTTACGGCAGGGTTTATGGTTGCGGCAACATTACTTGCAAAAATATGCGGAATGTTCAGGGATATTCTTATGGCTAACCTTTATGGTACGTCTACCGATGCGGCTATGGCGTTTTCGGCGGCATCGAGAATACCGCTTTTGTTTTTTGATATAGCGCTGGGTTCTGCCGTAACATCTGCGTTTATTCCCGTGTTTAACGAGTATATTGCCAAAGGTAAAGAGGAAGAAGCATTTAACTTTGCTAATTGCTTTATAAACCTTATAATACTTATAACTGCAGTAATATCGGGAATCGGTATAATATTTTCTGCTCAGGTAGCAACACTTTTTGCAGGAGGGTTGGAATCATCTGCGCTTTATCTTTCGTCTGCACTTATAAAAATACTTTTTCCCACAATTATATTTACAGGTGTTGCATATTGCTTTGTAGGTGTTCTTCAATCGTACGGTGAATTTTTAATTCCCGCAATTATAAGTCTGGTTTCAAATGCAATACTTATATTATATATTGCAATATTCGGCGACCGTTTTGGCATACACGGCGTTGCAATAGCAATGCTTGTTGCGTGGGCATCGCAATGCATTATACAGATACCCTCGCTTGTTAAAATGAAATATAAGTACAAGCCTACGCTTAATTTTAAAAATGACGGACTTAAAAATGTGTGCAAACTTGCATTGCCCATTATTTTAAGCACGTGGATGCAACCCATCAATACAATGATAAATATCCGCCTGGCATCATCGCTTAATGGCGGAGAGGCAATGACAGCGCTGGATTATGCAAATAAACTTTATATAATCCTTGTCGGGGTGTTTACGTTTACTGCTACAAACTTGATTTTTCCGTCACTTTCGCGTGCAGGGGCGAGTGATAAAAGCGAGGAATTTAATTCAATTATATCAAAGGCAGTACGTTATGTTGTATTTATAATTGCACCTGTTATGGTTGGATTTTTACTGTTGTCCACCCCAATAATACGTTTGTTTTATGAGCGCGGTGAATTTGATGCACAATCAACTGTACTAACGTCTACGGCATTGTTCTGTTATTCGTTCGGTATGCTTGGCTACGGTATGCAGGAGATGGCTAACAAAGGATTTTATGCTTTGCACGACGGTAAAACTCCTATGAAAGTAGCATTTGCCGGAATTGCCGTAAATATTGCGTTAAGCGTTATACTGGTTGCCGGCTTTAAAGTGGGTCTTGGCGGACTTGCAATCTCTGCATCTGTTGCGTCAAATATCATAGGCTTTACAATGATATATAAACTTCACAAACGTACAGGCGGAATATTGACTAAAGACTTCGGCAGTTTTGCCGTTAAAATATTGATTAGTGTATCTGTTATGGGAATAGCAGTTTTCGTGGTAAACCGTATTACTTATGATATGAATAAAATATTTGCCGTTGCTGTTCCTGTGACGATAGGCGTCATCACATATTTTGTGGTGTGTACTGTGCTTAAAGTCGGTGAAATAAGCGAACTTATAAATATGGTAAAAACTTTATTGAAAAGGGGGAGGAAAGAGTGAACAACAGTTTAATAGTAAGTATCGTAACAAAAGTATACGCATTTTTATGCAACTGTTATGAGTATAGTGTATTTAAAAAGATATGTGCTGCTTTTGTACGAATTTTAAAGAAAATTACCGAAAACAGTTTCTTTGTTAATTTCTTTTCTTCTTCTGCAGATAAAAATTTGGTATGCGGAAGTAAAGTGTTTGGCTTCTTTGGTAAAATTCTAACCTTTTTTTGTAGTATATTTTCTAAAGTTGCTGAACCCGTTAAAAGAAGTACCATTATACAGTTCTTTGGCAGGTTTTATGCAGATATACTTCATTATCCCATAAGGTACTGGGGCATTACAGTTATAACATCTGTTGCAGTTTATTCGGTTGTTTCCCTTATATGGGGCGGTATGACGAACACAATGTCTGTGTTTGCGGTTGTTGTTCTTATTGGTGCGGCGCTGTGTTGTGCTATAGATACGTCTATATACAATTTGTTTACGGGAAGCATAGTAATTAAATTGTTTGGGAAATTGATTGGCTCGTGTGAATTTGAAAAAAAGGACACTAAGGAATTTAATATAAGCGGTGCGATAATCTGTACTATTTCTGGCTTGTTAATTGCTATTGCATCGCTTGTTACAAATCCTATTTATGCAATTGTATTTGTGGGCGGAGTATTCGCTATGGGATGGATACTTTATGATTATACAGTTGGTATTTTTATTGCTGCGGTTGTGCTGGCGTTTTCGCCGACGATGGCTTTGGTAGGGCTTATAATGTTGACCTTTGCCTCGTTTGTTCTGCGGTTTATATTTGACGAAAATATGACCTTTAAACGCACCCCGCTTGATATCCCAATGTTGTTATTTGCTTGTGTGCTTGTAATTTCTGCAGTAACGTCTTTCGCAGTTAAATCAAGTATTATGGCAGTACTGGTATATCTTGCGTTTATACTTTCTTACTTTCTTTTAACAAACTCAATCACAACGAAAAAACGTTTGTTTGCGCTTATAGTATTAATGCTCTTTGTAGGTCTGTTTGTAGCCGCATACGGAATATATCAGCACATATTCGGTTTTGCAGGCGGTACTGTATGGACAGACACGGATATGTTTTCAGATATCGAAACAAGAGTTGTGTCAACATTTGAAAACCCAAATGTTCTTGGCGAATATCTGCTGCTTTTAATTCCAGTTGGTCTTGCAGTTGTATGGGGCGCAAAAAAAGGGTATAACAAACTTATTCACCTTGCAATAGTAGGCGCATTGTCGCTTTGTATGATATATACTTATTCCAGAGGTAACTGGATAGGCTTGCTCGTAGCAATATTTATGTTCTTTATGTTTTATGACCGCCGTTTTGTGTGGCTTGGTGTGATTGCGCTGTTGCTCTCGCCTATGTTTTTGCCACAGAATGTTATTAACAGATTTTTAAGTGTTGGCGATATGGGCGATACGTCCACATCGTATAGGGTATATATATGGATGGGAACTCTTAATATGCTCAAGGACTATTGGTTCAGTGGTATAGGCGTAGGAACAGAAGCATTTAATAAAATTTATCCGATGTATGCATATTCGGGTGTTATAGCACCTCATTCGCACAATCTGTATTTGCAGATAATAACAGAAAACGGCATTATGGGCTTGATAATTTTTGTGTCAATGCTTGTTATATATTTCAAAATGTGCGTTAGCACTATTATTACGGCAAAAAACAAATTTTTAAAAGCGCTCATCACAGGACTTGCGGCAGGTATGCTTGGATATCTTGTGCAGGGGATGTTTGACAATGTATGGTACAATTACAGGGTGTTCCTGCTGTTCTTCATAATAATCGGAATAACTGCAGCGAGCATAAAAATATGCAAATCAGATTCAACGGAGGTGACAAAATGCTGAAAGTTATAAATGTTATAAGTGACAGCAATATTGGCGGAGCAGGAAAATGTATACTTACATTCCTTAAATATTACGATAAAACGCAGTTTGATGTAAAAGTTGTTGTTCCGAAAGGCAGTCTGCTTATAAAAGAACTGGAAACGCTCGGTGCTTGTATAATTGAGGCAGATGGAATCGCAGACAAATCACTTAGCACTAAGGGTATAATAAGCCTTAGAAAAATTTTTGCTCAATACAAACCTGATGTTATCCATGCGCACGCTTCTATGTCTGCCAGATTTGCCGCCCGTCTTTACGGCAAGGCGAAGATAGTGTTTACACGACATAGCGTGTTTGAACCATCAAAAAAAATATCTCGGGGTATAGGAAAAGCCATAAACGGTTTTGTTAATAACTCTACTGCAGATAAAATCATTGCAGTTGCAGATGCAGCAAAGGATAACATAGTTAAAACCGGTGTAAATTCGAATAAAATTACTGTTATTAAAAACGGGGTTGAGCCTCTTAAAGTTATAAGTGATGAAGAAAAACTCAAACTCAAATCCAACTATAATGTGGGCGAGGGTGAATATCTCCTCGGTATAGTGGCAAGGCTTAATTACGTTAAAGGCCATGTGTATATTTTAGAAGCGCTTAAAAAACTTTTAGACGATGGTATTAAGGTTAAACTTTTGATTGCCGGAACAGGCGATTACGAAGAAGAAATCCGTCAAAAAATTACTGAACTTGATATTGCCGAAAATGTTATTATGGCGGGCTTTATAACAGATGTAACCGGTATTATGAATATACTTGATTTAAACCTTAACGCATCTTTCGGTACAGAGGCTACAAGTCTTTCATTATTAGAGGGTATGAGCATCGGACTGCCCGCAGTAGTAAGCGATTTTGGAGGCAATCCGGGTGTTATACAGCATGGAGTAAATGGTCTTATATTCAAAAAGTGTGATAGCGACGATATGTATGAAAAATTGAAGAGCCTGTTGACAGATAATAATGCGATGGACAATCTAAAAAAAGGTTGCTTAAAGGTGTTTGAACAGCAATTCCGCGCAGAGGTTATGACGGGCTCTATAGAGAATATATACCGTGATGTAATGGGGGTATAAAAATGGTAAAGAAAAGAATAAAATTTAATTATGTTGATGTTATAATCATTGTTTTAGTAGTCGCAGCTTTTGTCTTTGCATATAAGTTCATCAACAGAAGTTTCACAACCACTACAGAAACGCCTGAGGTTACGTTTACAGTAGAGGTCAAAGGGGCTCCCGAAGACTATGCTGAACGCTTTGCAGTTGGCGATAAAATACGAGATGCCGTTAAAGGCGATACATTAGGCTATGTTACTTCGGTTGAGTCTTTACCTGCTACTGACCTTGGAACAGATGACATAAACGGAAGATGGGTTATCAGCGAGTATAAGGGACAGGAGGATGCATATATAACCGTAAAGGGTAAGCCAACATCATACGGTGCAAATATTGTTATAGGTCAGCAGGAAATTAAAGTAGGAAATCTTATCCATATTAAAAATGCCGGAGCAGTCGGCAGAGGATATATAGTAAAAATGAATGTAGAGGGGGAGAGCACAAATGATTGATAACAAAGGCAGATTTTTCGGTAAAATAAACATTGTGGATTTGCTTATTGTAGTTTTAGTCGTTGTCGCAATATGCGCAACTGTATATAAATTTGGCTTTTCCGCGCACAATGACGTTAATGAAACAAATATGAAGATTGAATATGTTCTTAAAGCATCGGGTGTGCGTGATTTTACGCTTGACAGTATGAAGATAGGCGATGCCATCTATGACGAAGAAACAGATAAGCCTTTAGGTGTTATAACAGCAGTAGAAGCAAAGGACGCTATGGATTATGCATTGAAAGCCGACGGAACTACTGTTTATACTGCCAAACCGGACAGATATGATGCATATATAACAATAGAAAGCGATGCAAGAAATTTAGACGGCGGATATTATGCCAACGGAACTAAAGAAATAGGTGTATTTTCGAACATAAAAATATATTCGCAGAGTTTCTCCTGTGAGACAATAGTACAAAATGTAGCCGAAAAAAATTAAATTTTATCTTGAAAAGTATAAAATTTTATGATATACTTATATTTGATATATTTGCAAAAAAAGGTAGGATAGCATGAAACTTTTTAATAAAATATTCAAAAAAGGTAAAAAGATAGCGGATTTGCAGGAAGTAACGGCACAGTATCGTTGCCCTCAATGCGGTAAATTTACAGAGATTACTACTCATTTGGAGTATAAGCAACTTTATGATTGCATTCATTGCGGTCGTACAATGGTTATTTGTCACGGCAAAACCATAGGTTATAAATAATTTTTTAACTATACAAAAAACGGATACCGTTTAGGTATCCGTTTTTATATTGTTTATTAACTGTAATTTTTCTGTGCGTGACATCTTTTTGATTTCGTGCTCACGCTTAAGAGCATACGATTTGTCTGCACACTTCTCGCAGTAAACTATTTCAACCGGAAGACGACTTCGGGTGTACTTGGCACCATTTCCGCTGTTGTGAGTAATAAGACGGTTTTCAAGGTCAGTAGTCCATCCGGTGTAGAGCGTGTTGTCAGCGCATTTCAGTATGTAAACGTAGTTCATTTTAAATAATTATTTAATGAGCGAAAGTGCTTCTTCATCAGCCACTATAACCACATCGGGGTGCAACTGCAGAATAGATGCAGGAACACTTGGGGTAATAGGTCCGCAAACTGTGTCGTAGATTGCCTGCGCCTTGCCATTGCCTGATGCTACAAGCAGAATTTTTTTAGATTTCATAATACTGCCGATACCCATTGTATATGCATACTTTGGAACATCATCTTTAGATGCAAAGAATCTTGAGTTTGCTTCGATTGTACTGTCGGTAAGTTTTACACAGTGGGTGTCGCGGATAAAGGAATCGTCAGGTTCGTTAAAACCAATATGACCGTTACCGCCGATGCCGAGCAACTGAATATCTGTACCGCCTAAAGAATCAATAAGTGCCTCGTATCTTGCACATTCAGCCTCACCGTCTTCTTTTGTACCATCGGGAACATTGGTGTTTGCTTTATCAATATTTACGTGGTTAAAAAGTTTATCGTTCATAAAGTAGTAGTAACTCTGGTCATGATCACGTGTTAAACCTTTGTATTCATCAAGGTTTACTGTTTTGATTTTAGAAAAATCAAGTTCGCCTGCTTCATATTTTTTAATAAGATTGCTGTAAAGTCCTTCGGGAGTAGAGCCTGTAGCCAAACCAAGTACAGAATGGGGTTTCAAAGTTATCTGCGCAGCCATAATGTTTGCTGCTTTTGCGCTCATGTCCTCATAATTCTTTGCTTTAACAATTACCATGGTA
>JAZSBW010000165.1:0-3095 GCA_045602585.1 Clostridia bacterium | reverse complement strand
TACGATCCGACTTTGTATAAGGCAGGTAAGGAAGATAAATGGGCAGGAGCGGGCAAAACGGAATGGATGAACAATTCCAATATATGCGTTCGACAGATAGCAGATATCAGAAAAGGTCACAACACAAAAGGATTTATGCTTTTTTGCTATACTCCTATATGGGGTGATAATGCTACAGAAAACGCAAAAGCAGAACTTGACGCAATTAAGACATTGCTTTTGAACACTACAGAAAGCACAAGTGTGTTAGATGCATTTATAGATATGCTCAAAGCATTATTTAATATATAAACCGATTAAGGAGGACATACAAATGAGAATTGACACAAAACTTCTTCACGAAGGTTACAAACCAAAGAAAGGCGACCCCAGACAGTTACCTGTATACCAAAGCACTACTTTCGCTTACGATACAAGCGACGAAATGGGGAAACTTTTTGACCTTGAAGCATCTGGATATTTTTATACACGACTTCAAAACCCTACAAACGATGCCGTAGCAGAGAAAATCTGCGCACTTGAGGGCGGTGTTGCAGCAATGCTTACTTCCTCAGGTCAGGCAGCAAACTTTTATGCTATATTCAATATCTGCGAAGCAGGCGACCACTTTATATCATCATCTTCAATTTACGGCGGAACTTACAATCTGTTCGGTGTAACGATGAAGAAAATGGGTATAGAATGTACATTTGTTGACCAGACACTCCCCGAGGAAGAACTGGCTAAATACTTTAAACCCAATACAAAAGCAGTTTTTGGTGAAACCGTTACCAATCCTACTGTTACAGTATTTGATTTTGAAAAATTTTCACGTTTGGCACATTCACACGGTGTTCCGCTTATAGTTGACAACACATTTGCAACACCCGTTAACTGCAGACCTTTTGAATGGGGTGCAGATATTGTTACACACTCTACCACCAAATATATGGACGGTCAGGGCGTTGGCGTTGGCGGTTGCATAGTTGACAGTGGTAATTTCGACTGGACAAAATATGCAGATAAGTTCCCCGGTCTTACAACACCCGACGATTCTTATCACGGAATTACCTATACAGAAAAATTTGGCAAAGGCGCATATATAACAAAAGCAACTGCTCAGTTAATGAGAGATTTCGGCTCTATTCAGTCTCCTCAGAATGCATTTTATCTTAATCTTGGTCTTGAAACTCTGCACTTAAGAGTTAAAAGGCATTGCGAAAATGCTCTTGCCGTTGCAAAATTCTTAAAAAACAACGACAAAATTGCATGGGTACATTATCCCGATTTAGAGGGCGATGAATATTACGACCTTGCAAAAAAATATATGCCCAACGGCACTTGCGGTGTTCTGTGCTTCGGTGTTAAAGGCGGCAGAGAAACGTCTATTAAGTTTATGGACAGTTTAAAACTTGCAACTATTGCAACCCACGTAGCAGATGCTAAGACCTGCCTGCTCCACCCTGCAAGCCACACTCACAGACAACTTACAGACGAGCAGTTGATTGAAGCAGGAATCTCGCCTGACCTTATAAGATTTTCTTGCGGTATTGAAGATGCAGAAGACTTAATTGACGATATCCGTCAGGCACTCGACCAAATCTGATTTTAACCGGCACGGGAAGCAACTTCCCGTGCTTTTTAAAAATATTTCATTTTTTTGTAAAAAATGTTTGACATAGTGTATTTAATGTGATATAATTTTACGGTAACCGCATGGATTGGGTTTGGAAATTTCTTCATGAAATACCCTTTTTCAGCGAGATTGGTTAGGGAGGTGCAAAAGAATGTACGCTATTATTGAAACAGGCGGCAAACAGTACAAAGTATCAGAAGGCGACGTAGTTTACATTGAGAAACTCGCTGCTAATGAAGGTGATGCCGTTAAGTTTGACAAAGTTTTGGCTGTTGGCGGTGAAAATGCCGTTATCGGTACACCCGTTGTTGACGGTGCCAGTGTTGATGCTAAAGTTTTAGCACAGGGCAAGGGTAAGAAAATTATCGTTTTCAAGTATAAACCCAAAAAAGGCTCTAAAACAAAACAGGGTCACAGACAGCCTTTCACAAAAGTTCAGATTGAAAAAATCAATGCGTAATCTATGATTAAAGTTGATATTGGAACAAAAAGCGGTAAAATTGTAAAAGGTACCATATCGGGCCATGCAGGTTTTGCTGAGTCTAACGATATTGTATGTGCTTCGGTTTCGTCTGTAGCATTTGCAATTTTAAATGGTATCGAAAACGTAGTCGGTGTTCCGTTCGGTTACAAAACCGCTGACGGATACTTATATTTTACTATCCCCGACGACATACAGCCGCATTTGGCAGACAGAGTTCAGGATTTACTTAAAACTCTGTATCTGTATTTACTTGAACTTGAAAAACAGTACGGAAAAAATATTAAAGTTTCCAAAACGGAGGTGTAACAATGTTTAAATTAGATTTACAGCTCTTTGCTCATAAAAAGGGTATGGGTTCTACCAAGAACGGTCGTGACAGTGAGTCCAAACGTCTTGGCGCTAAAAAAGGCGACGGTCAGTACGTTGTAGCCGGCAATATCTTAGTAAGACAGCGCGGCACAAAAATCCACCCCGGCGTGAATGTTAAGAGAGGTAGCGATGATACTCTCTTCGCCCTTGTTGATGGCAAAGTTAAATTTGAAAGACTGGGACGCGATAAGAAACAGGTTAGCGTTTACGAAGTCGTACAATAATCAATTTGTTTATTCAAAATCCCGGAATATGTCTTTCCGGGATTTTTACTTTTGAATTAAATATATTCACTCTACATATATTAAGCACACGATATACTCGAAAGGACGGTTAAAACTTATGTTGGCTGATACCGCTGTAATTAGCATTGAAGCAGGTAACGGAGGAAACGGATTGGTTTCTTTCCACAGAGAAAAATACGTAGCAGCAGGCGGCCCTGTCGGCGGGGATGGTGGCAACGGCGGAAGCGTTATAATTGCGGCTGACTCTAAAATGAGTACTCTCGCAGATTTCCGTTATAAAAGAAAATACAAGGCACAAAACGGCGGTGACGGCAAAGCTGCAAGAGGCAGCGGTAAAAACGGTGCCGACCTTGTGGTATCTGTACCTGTCGGTACTGTTGTT
>JAZSBW010000164.1:0-2234 GCA_045602585.1 Clostridia bacterium | reverse complement strand
AGACAGAAAGATTTATATTGATATTGCCGATTGCGCTAAACGTCAGCCCGAGGAAATCAAGGCGGCGCTCAAGATGTTCGGCAGATACAGTGAGTACGCATCAACTTACCTCGGCCTTAACAAGAGCGAGGCTATGGTTATGCACTCCATTCTTTGCGAGGGCGAATATGCAGGCTCATTGCATATTGCAAAGGCTATCAAAGAATTTTCGGGCATAGGCACAGTTGTAATCCACCCAGTTGACAGTTCTGCTGCTGCATTTGACGGCGGTGAGATAGAAGTTCAGGGAATACTGTGCGAAAACCCCAAAAAGACAACCGGTGGTGGAGACAATTTCAATTCCGGCTTCTGCGCAGGTCTTCTGGGCGGTCTTGATATCAAGAGTTGCTTAATCAGCGGTATGACAACATCGTATATCTATGTTAAAAACGGTCATTGCAACAGTTTTGACGTTATTTGCGATACAATGAAGATGTACGACGAGGAATAATAATAACTATAGGGGCGGTCAAAGAGCGCCCCTATAAATTTATGACATACGAAAGGGAATCAGCCAATGAACATTGCAGAAAAACTTGCAGCAGAACTGTCAATCAAAACAGAACAGGCAGAAAACACCATCAAACTGATTGACGAGGACAACACCATTCCTTTTATCGCACGTTACCGCAAAGAGGTTACAGGCGGTCTTGACGACGGAATACTGCGTACTTTCAACGACAGACTCACGTACCTGCGCAATCTTGAGGCACGTAAGGAGGAGGTTATCCGCCTTATAGACGCTCAGGGCAAACTTACCGACGAACTGGCACAAAAAATCAATGATGCCGAAATACTGCGTGAGGTTGAAGACCTTTACCGCCCGTACAAGCAAAAACGCCGTACACGTGCAACCATTGCAAAGGAAAAAGGGTTAGAGCCGCTTGCCGAAATTATGCTCAACCCCAATGCAAACGGCAATTGCGACGAGATATTTGCACAGTTTATAAACCCCGAAAAAGAGGTTTTAACTATAGAGGATGCCGCTTCGGGCGCTATGGACATAATAGCGGAAAATGTGTCGGATAATGCCGACTACCGCAAAAAGATATATGACATTTCGCTTAAAACGGGCATAATATCAACAAGTGGTGAGGGCGAAGAAGGCAAAGTTTACGAGATGTATTATGAGTTCAGCGAAAGCCTTTCCAAAATTGCCAACCACCGTGTTCTTGCGATTGACAGAGGCGAGAGAGAGGAATTTTTAAAGGTGCGTATAGACGCAGACACAGAACGCATACTTGCATATCTGCACGAGCAGGCAGTTCCCGAAAACATATTCAAAAATTACGTTGCCGATGCCGTAACAGACAGTTACAACCGACTTATTGCTCCGTCTATTGAGCGTGAGTTGCGCTCTAACCTTACCGAACGTGCGGGCGAGGCGGCAATAGTTTTATTTTCTAAAAATCTTCACAATTTGCTCCTGCAACCTCCCGTGCGCGGAAAAACAGTCCTCGGTATTGACCCTGGCTACCGCACAGGTTGTAAAGTTGCCGTAGTTGACGAAACGGGAAAAGTATGCGATACCGGCATAATTTACTGTACTTTGGAGCATCATGATAAGGTGAAATCAAAGCAGTATGTGTTAGGACTTATAGACAAGTACAAAGTAGACCTTATTGCAATCGGTAACGGAACGGCATCAAGAGAAAGCGAAATTTTTGTTGCCGACGTTATAAAATCTGCCGGCAGAGATGTTAAGTATGCCATAGTAAACGAGGCAGGTGCGTCTGTTTACTCTGCATCAGACCTTGGTGCAGAGGAGTTCCCCGATTTTACCGTTGAACAGCGCAGTGCCGCTTCAATTGCACGAAGAATTCAGGACCCACTTTCCGAACTTGTTAAAATAGACCCCAAATCAATCGGTGTTGGTCAGTATCAGCACGATATGAACCAGAAACGTCTTGGGGAATCGCTCGGCGGTGTGGTAGAGGATTGCGTAAACGCAGTAGGTGTTGATTTAAATACCGCAGGGGCGGCACTTTTATCGTACATTTCAGGTATAAGCGGTACGGTTGCCAAAAACATAGTGAAATACCGTGAGGAAAACGGCAAGTTCAAAAAACGCAGCCAACTTTTAAAAGTCGGCAAACTCGGTCCAAAAGCATACGTTCAATGTGCAGGCTTTTTGCGTATTGCGGGCGGTGACGAAATGCTCGACAACACCTCCGTTCACCCCGAATCGTACGAAG
>JAZSBW010000163.1:0-4130 GCA_045602585.1 Clostridia bacterium | reverse complement strand
TCTGTATGTTACCTTTTCGGGATTTGTCATATCAATCACCGCACCGCGCTTATCGCCCGGTTCTTCAAGAATTTTCTTTAAAAAAGAAATTTTATATATAATATCGTCAAGCGTGCCTATGTTAACGGTTGATTCCGACGTTGTAAAAAATTTAATGTCATTTAGGTCAGCAACGTCAATATTTTTTATCATCGTCTGCATTTCATTGGTGTTTATCTGCTTCAGTATCTGAAATATTGCTTCCTGTTTGGCAGGGTCGTCAATTTTGATATTATTTCCCATGCCAAATTCTGTTACATTTGTACCCAGTATAACGGGCAGTTCCAGTTGAGCGTCTTTAGGCTTTATCTCAAGTATTTTCCCTGTTTCGTCAATTCCCACATAGTTGCCGATAAAGAAAATATACGCTATTTCTTTGCTTTCTGTTACGTGTATTTCTATCTTGGCGGGGAATTTACGCATTACATTTACTTTATCCACAAACGCCATTGTAGAAAGTTGCTTTTCGCTTTTAACTGTGTTTACTTTGAAAACATTCGTTCCAATCGCTATACCCGATGCTTTTATTACAGATTCTGCATCTAATCTGTCATTACCGACAACGGTTATCTCGTTCACAGCAAAAAGCGGCGACAGTAAAAGCAACACAAACACAGCAACGCACACACAAACTATAACCATAGTTTTAGAGTTTGTCCGTTGTTTCTTGATTTTATCGGGGAAAATCGGGGAGGACTCCCCTCCCCCTTTTTTGTTTTCAAGTTCAGTCACTTTCGTCAGCCCTCTCTATATCAGCACCGAGCAAAGACAATGTCTGCTCAAAGTTTTCGTATCCTCTGTCAATATAGCACACATTCGATATTGTGGTTTCACCCTTAGCACACAATGCCGCCACAACAAGCGACGCTCCGCTTCGAAGGTCTGCTGCCGCCACATCGCATCCGGAAAGATTACGTACACCGCGTACAACGGCAATTTTATCAGCAATACTGATGTCGGCACCCATTCGTGCAAGTTCACCGGCATGATTGAATCTGCCGCCAAAGATGTTTTCTTTAATTATAGATGTACCTTTTGCAGTTGCCATAACCGTCATAACAAGCGACTGTGCATCAGTCGGGAATCCCGGATACGGCAAAGTGTTAATCATTTTGACAGGTCTTATGTATTTTGGCGCAGTTATTGTTATTGAATCGTCGCAAACGGATATGCTTGCACCGCACTCACGCATAACTGCAATGAATGCAGATATATGATTTGGCACAACCTTTTTAATCTCTGCCCTGCCGCCCGCAACAACTACCGCCGCCATATATGTAGCGGCAACTATTCTGTCTGCAATTACCGTATGTTCGCAATCATGAAGTTTTTCTGTTCCTTTGATTTCTATTACATCAGTACCGGCACCGCTGATATGTGCGCCCATACTGTTTAAAAAATCCTGAAGGTCAACAATCTCAGGCTCACGGGCAGCATTAATAATAGTTGTAGTTCCATTCGCCTTGCATGAGGCAAGCATTATATTTTCGGTTGCACCAACGGAAGGGAACTCCAAAAATATCTGGCACGGCGATATATTATCTGCATAAAAGCTCAGATTGCCGTGTTCCTCTTCTGTTATTATACCAAGTTTTTTGAATGCCTTCAAGTGTAAATCTATGGGTCGATGTCCAAGATTACACCCACCCGGATATGATATCTGCGCTTTGCCTGTACGTCCAATGAGTGCTCCTGCAAATATCACTGACGAGCGCATTGACCTCATAAGTTCATCTGGAACAGATTCACAAATAATTTCAGACGAATCTACTATAACCGTACCGTTTGAAAAACTGACATCACACCCCAGATGCTTTAAAATATCTAAAGATATCCTCACATCGGTAAGATCCGGGCAATTATGTATAACGCTTCTGCCACCGTTTAAAACGCAAGCCGCCAAAATAGGCAGAACAGCATTCTTTGCACCCTGTACGCAAATACTGCCGCCAAGCGGGCGGCCGCCACGTATTTTTATAACGCTCATTGAAGCACGCACCTCCGAAACAATCCTATGTTTCATTATATGCCTTTATAGGGGTCGGGGTGAAAGAACTACATTATGTACAGTTATTTAATTAACAGGATATTTTCACATAAATATACTCAGGTGAAAAATATCCTGTTAATTTATATATCAATCATATTAACTTTACCATTTTATTATAAATCATATCAGCAGCATTAAGTTTCCCCATTGCACGTGCCTTTGCACGCATATTATCTGATGCATTATGGTCTGAAATAATACTGTCTGCCGCAGTTTTTAAACTTTGTATATTAAAGTCTTTTTCAAGTATTGTGATAGCCGCACCGTTATCGGACAGCGCGCGTGCGTTGTATTCCTGATGGTTGCGTGTAACATTTGGTGATGGCACAAGTATGGACGGCACACCAAGAGCGCAGATTTCCGATACTGTAATAGCACCTGAACGGCAAACCACCAAATCAGCCGCCGATAGCACCTTATCCATATTATGTATATATTGCTTAACCTCCACATTGGGGTACTTTTCTTTTGTTATGCGCGAACTCACATCTTCATATCCGTATTTTCCTGTTGCAATGCAAATACGTACGTTTTTGTCGTTTCCGTAATTTTCTATATAATCACATGCAACGTCGTTTATTGTTTTAGCACCTAAACTTCCGCCGAAAATCACTATATATTTTTCAGCGCCTAAGCCAAGTTCTTCTCTGGCAGATGCTCTGTCAGCACTTAGAATTTCTGCACGCAGGGGATTTCCGGTCAGCAAAATCTCGTTAGCATCGGCAAGATATCGAGTGCTTTCTGCAAAACTGATTGCCGTAACTGTCGATTTTTTTGCAAGCATTTTAATTGCATTGCCGGGGAATACGTTCTGCTCGTGTATAATTGTAGGAATATTCAAAGAGTTTGCCGCAGCAACAACAGGTGCACACACATAGCCGCCCGTACCTACAACCACATCTGGCGCAAAATCACGTATAAGTTTTTTACACTTGCTTATAGCAGAGACATATTTTATCCCTGCTATAATATTTTTTAAAGTCAGTCGGGCTTTCATTCCCTGAACATCAATATATTCTATATTATAATTTTTCTTTGGCACCAAAGTGCTTTCAAGTCCCCTTTTAGTTCCCACAAAAAGGATTTGGGCATCTTTGTCATTTTGTATGATAGCAACGGAAATAGCAAGCGCAGGAGTGATATGCCCCGCTGTACCGCCGCCCGCAAGAATTACCCTCATACGTGTACCAGCCTTTCAAAATTATTTTTTTATGTTTCTTGTAACATTTAAGATAATTCCCATTCCGCACAGTATTATGAAAAGGCTTGTGCCGCCGTAACTGAAAAACGGAAGCGGGATACCGGTTGCAGGCATAGACGATGTAACAACGGCTATATTTAATACTACCTGAATTCCTATAAGTGCCGTTATACCCGTTACAAGTAATGACGAAAATGCATCAGGTGCATGCATTGCTATCTGTATGCCTTTCCATATAAGCACAACGAAAAGAATAACAACCAAAAGCGCACCGAAAAATCCGAGTTCCTCGCAGATGATTGAAAATATAAAGTCGTTCTGAGGTTCAGGCAAATACAAAAACTTCTGTCTGCTCTGTCCAAGGCCGAGCCCGAAAAGTCCGCCCGAGCCTATTGCATAAAGTGATTGAACTATCTGGAAACCATCGCCGAGCATATCGGAAAACGGGTCAAGAAATGTTTTAAATCTTGCAAGTCTGTAAGGCGCAACTATAATCATTCCCGCTACACCTGCCGCGCCAACGGGCAGCAGATATAAAAAGTGCTTTATTTTTGCACCTGCGGCAAAAAGCATAACAACTCCTACACCGCCTATTACCATAGCGCCACTCATATGCGGTTCTAAAAGAACAAGACCTGCTACAATTCCTATAACCGCAAGGTAAATAACAAATCCACCCCAGAATTTATCGAGCATATCGCTGTTATCCGATAAACTCTTGGCAAGGAATATAATCAAAGTGAATTTTGCTATCTCCGACGGCTGGAAAGTAAATACACTAAAACCAAGCCAACGCGAAGCGCCGTTAACCTCAACACCAAGAGGTGTTAATACCAAAAT
>JAZSBW010000162.1:0-4333 GCA_045602585.1 Clostridia bacterium | reverse complement strand
CAAGGCGAACACTGTTTGCTCTGTGCATAAAAAGTGCAAGCACACCCATAGCGATTGTAAGTGATATAAAATATATATCATCGCTATGCATCAAAATCACTGCTATTGGAAAAATCACACACGCTATACACGAGCCAAGCGAAACATATCTTGTAATTGCCATTATAGCAATTGCACATACAAAAACGATTAAACCTATTCTCCAGTCAAGCATAAATATAACTGCAGCAGAGGTCATTATCCCTTTACCGCCTTTGAATCCGAAATAAAGCGGAAAATTGTGTCCAAGTACAACACAAAAAGCCGCAACATACACAGGTAATATAATCACACCGGCGGCAGTAAACATACCAATAATCAAACGTGCAATTAAAATTGCAACAACACCTTTTAAAGCATCACCAAGCACAGCAATTGCAGCCGCACCTTTTCCAAAAACACGCAAAGTATTGGTTGCACCTGCATTGCCGCTGCCCTCTTTACGTACATCTTTACCTATAAATTTAGAAACTAAAATAGAGGTGTTCAGACTACCTATCAAATATGCTATAACTCCGCTTATAAATATCATCAAAATTTCCGTCATCATAACTTTCCTTTCGGGTATAATTATTCGTCCTTTTTGCGTTCGCGTATTATAAACTTAATCGGGGTACCCTCCATACCAAAATATGAACGTATCTGATTTTCAATATATCGTACATACGAAAAATGTGCCAGTTGTTTATCATTTACAAACAGTATAAACGTTGGCGGCTTAGTACTCGCCTGAGTGATATAATAGATTTTCAAACGTCTGCCCTTATCTGACGGGGGCTGTACTTTAGTTATTGCCTCGTTCAAAACATCGTTTAAAACACCCGTAGATACACGCATTGAATGCTGATTGGAAACATATGTGATAAGGTCAAATAATTTCTCGACCCTTGAGCCTGTAAGTGCCGATATAAATGCAACGGGGGCGTACATCATATACGAAAGGTTGTTTAATACTGATTTACGGTAGTTTTCCATTGTCATAGTTTCTTTTTCTACCAAATCCCATTTATTTACAACCACGATAGCAGCCTTACCCTGATTGTGTGCATAGCCTGCTATTTTAGTATCCTGTTCTGTTACCCCTTCACGTGCATCGATAAGGATTAAAACTACATCACATCTGTCAACAGCCGCTAAAGAACGTACAACGCTGTAGTGCTCTATGTTTTCGTCTATCTTACCACGTTTTCGCATACCGGCGGTATCTATAAACGTATATTTTTGCCCTTTATGTTCATATTTGGTATCAACGGCATCTCTTGTTGTACCTGCAATATCACTTACTATAACACGTTCTTCTCCAAGAATTCTGTTGATTAAAGAAGATTTTCCTACATTTGGTTTACCGATAACAGCAACTTTTATAGTATCGTCTTCTTCGCTATTGTCAACTTCAAAATCAACATACTCAAAAAGTTTGTCGAGCAAGTCGCCAACACCAAGTCCGTGTGTTGAAGAAATCGTCATAGGCTCATCAAGTCCGAGATTGAAAAACTCATAATATGCCAAAGGCGGCTCACCTGCATGGTCTACTTTATTACATACGAGCACAACGGGTTTTTTACTGCGCATAAGCATAGCGGCAACATCTTTATCCGCTGCAGTAAGGCCGTCGTGTATATCAACCATAAAAATTATTGCATCCGCCATATCAATGGCAAGGTCTGCCTGACGTTTCATCTGTTTTAAAATAATATCGTCGTTTCTTGGCTCTATACCTCCGGTGTCTATAAGTATAAATTTTTGATTAAGCCACTCACCCTCTGCGTATATTCTGTCTCTGGTAACACCGGGGGTATCCTCTACAATAGATATGCGCTTTCCTATTATCTTATTAAACAAAGTGGATTTACCAACGTTTGGTCTGCCAACTATGGCAAATACGGGTTTTCTCATTTATTTTATCCTCTCATTCAAGTATACTTTCTACAAAATCAAATCCGTCACATTCCGTTACACGTACTTTTATACCAAGTTCTTTTTCAACATCTTCCAATCTGGTGTCGTCTAAGAAAATCATACTGTCGTCTTTGAACATATTCCTTGCAAGAAGAAGCGTACCATCTAAATTTTTATCTTTGAGTTGATTAATAATATCTATTCCGCACAAAAGTCCTGTTACGGTTATTCTATCACCAAAGAAATCATTTCTGATTTTATACACTTCTACATCAACATTCGGATGCTTTCTCTGTATTTTATCTATGAAACTATTTATATGATTATATGCAATAGCACCTGTCGCAATAATTTTTTTATTGCCTTTGCAGTACGTTTCGTCATTAAGCGCAAGATTTATCTCATATTCCAAAGACGCCATCATCCCGACGCCATTTTCTATCTGCGGGAAATCTTCATATGCATCATACGATGGAATTTTACGCTCTGCCATTATATAAAATTCGTCTGCCGCATATACAACCCTCGTACCAAATTCTTTATATAGTTTTGCAGAATATTCTTCCACAATGTCAATCACATCAGCAGCACTCTCTTTTGTAACGGGGGTAAGTTGAAAAAGTCCGTCCCTATGTTTCGATATACCAACAGGCACTACAGAAGCACTATGAACCGCCGGCATAAGATTGGCAAGGTCTTCAAGCGATTTTCTTAGAACATCACCGTCATTCACACCGGGGCAAAGTACAATCTGAGCATTCATAGTTATTCCGGCTTCGGCAAAACGCCTCATAATATTTAAAATGTTATCCGCATTTTTATTATTAAGCATCATTTTACGCACTTTGCCGTCAGTTGCGTGAACGCTGACATTAATGGGACTCACTCGCATATCAATTATACGCTGAATATCCTTTTCTTTCAAATTTGTAAGTGTTACATAATTCCCTTGCAAAAAAGATAAACGATAATCGTCGTCCTTAAAAACCATTGTTGAGCGAACATTCGGTGGAAGTTGGTCCATAAAGCAAAAAATACATTTATTGTGGCATCTGCGTGGCTCATCTATAAGAGAGTTCTCAAATTCAACACCAAATTGTTCATAACAATCATTATAAATTTCTATTTCTTCATAATCACCGTTTTTCTTGATAACTCCTACGACATAATATTCGTCGGACGTTAAATATTTAAAATCCAGTATGTCCTCAAATTTACAGCCACCGATATTATCAATCACATCGCCTTCTTCAATACCGGCATCGTACGCAATGGAGGCATATTCAACTGATTTTACAACAGCCTTATTTCTCATATATCCCCTCAACCTTTGATAAATTCTGCAATTTCTTCGGGAGAATTTGCAATAAATACATTCGGACTGCTTTTAAGTTCATCAATCTCACCGAATCCATACGAAACTGCTATGCCGTCTACACCCAATTCTGCAGCGCTGTCAAGGTCGTACATACGGTCGCCAATCATTACAGCCTCGCTCGTATCAGTTATGGTAAAATAGTCTAATGCACGTTTTATTAAATGTACTTTAGAGGTATCCTTTTCGTGCATTGTTACACCAACATTCAAATCTATATATTTATCTAACCCAAAATGCGGAACTATAAGGTCTATATATTCTTGCGGTTTAGCAGATACAACAGCAAGTTTAACTCCTGCATTTTTCAGAGTCTCAAGTGTTTGTTCCACACCATCATAAACAGTCATTTCGTATATACCTGTTACAGAATATCGTTCTCTATAAAAATCACGCGCTTTTTCTGCATCAGATTCGCTCAAGCCAAAATACTTCATATAAGCATACACAAGTGGAGGACCTATAACTCTGCGCAGACTCTCAAAACTATTATCTATAGGCACACCAAGTTTTTCAAAAGCATATTCCGTACTTTTGAATATGCCTTCCTGCGTGTTGCCTATTGTGCCATCCATATCAAAAAACGCATATTTATATCTGCACACACCTATTCCCTCCCATTATTAAATTAGTATACCACATTATGAGGATTTTTCCAATAGTTTTGCAAAAATTTAATTCAAAAAAATAACCAGCCCTATTATGGGCTGGCTTGATTGCTTATTCAGCTTTTAAAACCTCTTTGTCACCATAGGTTCCGCAACTTTTGCAAACTCTGTGGGGCAATTTGTACTCACCGCATTTGGGGCATTTTACCATACCGGGTAAAACGAGCTTCCAATTTGCTCTTCTTTTATCTCTTCTTGCTTTTGAAGTTTTTCTCTTGGGTACTGCCATGATTCCACCTCCCAAAAATTACACAAAACTAATCTTTTAAAAATTTTTTCAGTACAGCCAATCTTGGATCTACATCGTCGATATCGCACGAGCAAGTTTCGCGATTAAGATTGCATCCGCAAT
>JAZSBW010000161.1:0-2811 GCA_045602585.1 Clostridia bacterium | reverse complement strand
CCACAATACCTTGCGGCCTGTATCCATGGCTTGATAATTGGCTACAATATCCAGGGCTGTTGTAGTCTTACCACCATGCTCTTCCCCATAAAACTCAATCAGTTTACCCATTGGTATTCCACCAAAGGTCATATAATTGAGGCGGGGGCTGGTAAACTGAATACGCTCATAATCGTATTCAGATACTCCGTAGTGTACCAAATCTTCCTTGAACTTCTTATTAAAGTCCTTCATCAATTCTTCAACTGTGCTTGCCATTTTTTACCTCCTTCTTTAACCCGTCTCCCATATAACAACTATGGTGATAATCGGGCTTAATGCACGCTCTGTCTATAAACTCTATTGATGTTACTGTTTCTCCACATTGACTACACCGCCGCATACGCCGTATGAATACCCTGCCCTGTAGTGTGGACTGCATAGTGTCGTACACGGCCAGTTTTCCACCACACGTATGATAAACCATTTGTAGGTCTCCTTTATGAACTGCTCTAACTTACTCATGCTTCATGTTCTCCTCGCCAACAAGATTTTTCAACCACTCATTCTTTGCCTGCTCATTCATCATGCCCAGTTTAATGATACATCCACGACACAGGGTTACATCTTTTGTGTCTAATACAAATGTCATGCCGTTGGGTGTACCGTCTATATAGTTTCCTCTTTTGAATGTCTTACCACAACCGTCACACTTCATACTTCATTCCCCCAATCTTTCAAAATCTTATTAAACTCCTCAACTGTAATGGGCACATCGGCAAAATCTTCTCCTTCTTCACCACAGATAATAACCGTACCCATAATATGATCCAGTGGTGTGCTAAAATTGTAGGGCAGGTTATGAATCTTACCCTCCTCATTACAAATAATCAGCGCCTCATAAGTTAGCGGAACACACTCGATATACCCGCCTACGATACCCTGTAATGCTTTCAATTCATTTTCAATCTCTGCCTCAACCGCAGGATTGTTTGGTGCTTTGATAATAACTTTCATACCATTTACCTCCTATGCTAACATATATAGAATTACCAGCAGGGCAAGTATGCCCAAGTCAATCCACAGCGGCGTAAGAACCGCCCACCAACTCCAATCAATTAGTTTACATAACTTCAATACGATGAATATGAGTTGAAGTACTCCAAGAATACCCATACCCTTTTTATTGTCGCTGTTGCTCATCCGTCCACCTCCATTTTTACCCCACACATAGGGCAATACTCATAAATCACCTTTCCCATACAGGTCGGCATATTCGTGTATTCTGCATGACATTGATTACACTCCCAAAAGCCCACCATGTGTACCCACTTACCCGTCTTTCTCTCCGGCTCGACAGATGGCAAACCATTGATAGCATCACACACACTCTTGTAGTTCCCGTTCGACACCAACTTGCCACGTTCTGCAAGGTCAAGCACCGCCTGTCTGCTTATGCAATCGGTTGCAAGTTGGTTGCAAGTTGGTTGCAAGTTTTGTTCCGGCTTGACAGATTTTGCCTCGTTTATCCATGTATCAATCCGATTCTCTGCTATATCCTCGCATACCTTATCGTATGAAGTAATACACTCTGTATTGTTCAGTGCGGTTTGATATAACCGTGTTTTAATTATGTCTGATACCGCCTGTCTGCTGATTAAATCATCCACCATGCTTTCCTCCCTTATCCTCAGAATATTTCTCACACGCTTGCCTATATCGTGGAACTTCCTTGCGTAGTCTTTTTACAAGCAAGTCTCTAAAGTTCTCCAGTCCTCCGAAAAAATATCCCAAATCACAATACATCGCATATCCCTTTGTATCTACCCATTCTATGTCTGAAGCGAAAGATTCTTCTTCATTTAGATATTCAATCACAGTTAATACCGCTTTCAAAGCCTTCCTTGCTTTATAATCCCCGTAATGCTTCCTGCTCATATCTACTCCTCCATTTTTGCACCACAATTCGGGCAGTAATGATATGCGCCACATCGTTGACCTTTTGGATATAACGCTCTGCACATATTACACTGTCGAATAGTGTCATTTTCTATCCACTTCCCCGACTCTCTCCCCGGCTCAACAGGTGGTAAGTTCTTAACAATCTTCTGTATCGTACTGTTTATTACAAACGCATCATCTGAAAGACATGTAAACTCTCTAAGCACCCCCTGTCTGCTGATACAATCATCACACTTCTCCGGCTCGACAGATGGCAACAAATGAATAAACTGTTCTGCGTTCAGCAACATCATTTCTCTTATCTGAAATTCCTTGTATTCAATTTTCCCTTTCCGGCTCTGCTCATACAATGATTTCTTTGCGTTTCGGAATATAGCCTCTGCCGCCTGCCTGCTGATACAATCGCACGCGTGAGTTCTTTCGTTTGTTTTACAATCGCACGCGTGTGTTTCCGTGCTTTCTTCCGTGTGTTTTGTCATTCCTTATCCTCACTTTCTGTCTTGCAACTAACTTGCAACTAACTTGCAAGCCGTGTCATTCTTTCTTCCCCCATTTATAATGCTCAATCTTCTTACTCCATTTTTCCATAACATAATTAAAATCAACTTCCAAATCTTCTGGATTATAAACATCAGCATTATTATAATTATTATTGCAGTCAATAATATCACTTACAAAATCCTTTAGATCTTCAAATTCTTCTTCCCATTTATTCATTCTTCTTCCTCACTTTCTGACAGTTCTTCGTCTTGCTTAAACCATTCAGTGTCTTCAATAGTATTATGGGGGCAATCAATACAACTGTCCTCGTAATCACACTCTATTTCGTGATATGCACAATATCCATATGTCATTTCTTATCCTCGCTTT
>JAZSBW010000160.1:0-6406 GCA_045602585.1 Clostridia bacterium | reverse complement strand
ACTTAGCTATCCCATTGCCCCGGAAACCTATTTGACAGCTCTTAGGGAGTTTTTCCCTAACTCTAAGGAGATTATAAAATGAGAAAGACATTGATCGTTGTGGATATGCAAAACGACTTTATTGATGGTAGCCTTGGCACTAAAGAGGCACAGGCGATAGTCGGCAATGTCAAATCTAAAATAGAAGAATATAAACTGCGGGGTGATGAAATCATTTTCACCCGTGATACGCATAATGATGATTACCTTGAAACGGCAGAGGGGATTAATCTTCCTGTTGTGCATTGTGTAAAGGGTACTCACGGCTGGCAAATAGCAGATGGTCTTGAAGCAGACGGCGCAATTTATATAGATAAACCCACATTTGGCTGGCTCGGTTGGAAAGATATGAACTTTGACAACATAGAACTTGTGGGATTGTGTACGGATATATGCGTTGTATCCAATGCACTTATATTAAAAGCAATGTTTCCCGATGCCAATATAAGTGTAGACGCTTCGTGTTGTGCAGGTGTAACTCCTCAATCTCATAATGCGGCACTCGAAACAATGAAAATGTGCCAGATTAATATAATAGGATGAAAATAAAGTACAGGGCAATTGCCTTGTACTTTTAAATTTTAACAATTTGTGAACATATTTGCAGTAATATTGAAAAAATATTTCTATTAATGGTATAATTATAAAAAGGAGTGTGATTGACTATGAAAAAGTCTTACTCAGAAATAACCCCTTATATAAAGGAACTTGCCGCACTTTCCTGTGAAAATAACAATATAAAGCCGGAAATGTATCAGCAGCATGATGTTAAAAGAGGTCTTCGTGATTTAAACGGTAACGGAGTTGTAACCGGACTTACCGAAATATCCAATATAAAAGCAAAGGAAAAACTGCCCAATGGAGATACTATTCCGTGTGATGGTGAACTTTACTATCGCGGTGTAAATGTACGCGAACTTGTTGACGGGTTTAAAAAAGATGACCGTTTTGGATTTGAAGAAATTACTTATCTTTTGTTGTTTTCTCAATTGCCCGATAAGGAAAAACTTGAAAAATTTACACAGACGCTTGCAGAGTACAGAAGTCTGCCTACCTCCTTTGTGCGTGATATGATATTAAAGGCACCCGGAAGTAACCTTATGAATATCCTTGCAAGATGCGTTCTTGCTTTATATGCTTATGATGATAATCCCGACGATATCTCTGTAGAAAATGTATTAAGACAAAGTTTGTTTTTGATTTCTGTTTTTCCGTTGCTTTCTGTATATGGTTATCAGTCGTTTCAGCATTATTACAATGAGCAGAGTTTGAATATCCATTTACCAAAGGCTGAACTTTCAACTGCTGAGAATGTTCTTCATCTTCTTCGTGGGGAAGGACGGTATACGCATCTTGAAGCAAAAATATTGGACCTTGCACTTGTATTACACGCAGAACATGGCGGCGGTAATAACTCATCTTTTACAACTCACGTGGTAACATCATCCGGTACAGACACATATTCGTCTGTAGCGGCGGCTCTCGGCTCATTAAAAGGCCCACGTCACGGCGGTGCTAACATTAAGGTTGTTCAGATGTTTGATGATATGAAAAAATCAATTAATATAAACAGTAAAAGCGAAATAGAATATTATCTTATGAAACTTCTTGATAAAAATGCTTTTGACAATGCCGGACTTATTTATGGAATGGGACATGCCATATACTCAAAATCAGACCCGCGTGCCGATATATTAAAAGTATGTGCAAAGGATTTGTCCGTTGAAAAAGATAAGGAAGAAGATTTTGCATTGTATGAAACCGTTGCAACTATTGCTCCGCAAATTATTTCTGACAGACGTAAAATGTATAAAGGAGTAAGTCCTAACGTAGACTTTTATTCCGGACTTATATATAAGATGCTCGAACTTCCGTATGAACTGTATACACCAATATTTGCAATATCCAGAATTTCCGGATGGAGTGCACACAGAATTGAGGAAATACAAAATAACGGCAAAATTATACGTCCTGCATATATCAATGTAAAAGATGCACAGAGTTATATTGATATCTATAAAAGATAACGTAAAAGGCTGAGCGTTTGCTCAGCCTTTTAATTATTTTTCATTGGTCGAATTTGCAGTAGGGAATAATTCCACCAATACATCATGGTGTGCCTCACAATCCAATGCGTGACCCACATAATTGTATTTTTTCCATTTACCTGTAATAATATTTTTTAAAGAAAATACTTTTCTGAAATTTTGAATATAATTTGGTGCAACTTCTACGCAAAATTCGTGCCATTTTTCTTTCCAACCGCCATTGTTCAAAATTTCGTTTCTTTCTGCAAACTCTTTTTCTAATTTATCTTTTTCCTCGCCTTTGCCGAGTCCTCTCCCACCAGCGTTCATAACACAGAATGTGTGGGATAATTTATTTGTTTCAGTATCATATGTAACTGCAAGACCGTTTGACCAACCGGGAAGTTCAGGATAGTTTTTAACAAAATGGAAATTTCCTTGCCCATAAAGGATATGGCAACCATTATACTCTTCATAACAACCAACGCAATGGCTGTGTTGGCAGAGGACAACGTCTGCACCGCTGTCTGCAAGGTTGCGGCAAACTTTTACAAGTCTTGGTGACGGATAACGGCAATGCTCTTTACCGCCGTGATACACGACTATTACTTTATCATATTTTGTTTTGGCTTCTCTTACATCTGCAGGAGTATCAAACACATCGTACGGACGTGCACCCATTCTGTCGGGGAGTGCATACGAATATTCGTGTTCACAAACAGCGATTATACATACTTTTTCATCGTTTTTCTCAAGTATAAGATTTTGTCGTGAATCCTCGTAATTATCTCCGATGCCTGAATATGGGATACCGGCTTTGTTTAGTGCATCAACAGTATCCATAAGCCCTTTTTTACCATAATCAAATGTGTGGTTATTGCTCAATAAACAATGGGTAACACCTGCTTTTTTTAGTGTTTGTGCGGTGTTTAACGGAGTTTTGAGGCATGGTCCGAATTTTTTTATACCTTTGTCGTGTTCGGTAATTGCAACTTCGAGGTTGAGTACATTAAAATCGTTACCATTAAAAATTAAAATTGCGTCACCGAAAAGTTTTTCGATATCCATTTTGTCGAATAACTCAAAGTTGTTCGATGTTGGCGACATATCGCCAAGTAATAAAATTTTCATTCTTCTCCCCCCGACAAATTATACATGTTGAACTCATTGTATCATATTGAACAGTAAAATTAAAGTCTTTTTTATAAATAATTATGTTGTATCATTAAATGTTTTGTGATATAATAATTAAGTTTGAAAAACCTATGGAGGGTAAAAATTGTTATCTAAAATGCGTATATATTTATTGGCGCTTATTCGAAAAAATATTGTTGCCTGTATTGCAATTGCAGCGGCTGTGATTACGTCATTTATTATAAAGCCGGATAAGCAATATATAAATTATTTTGATTTTAAAACACTTACGTGCCTTTTTTGTACGCTTGCGGTTGTGTGCGCGTTTAAAAATATACATATATTTGAAATAATATCACGCAAAATTGTAAGTATGTTCAAAACTGTGCGCTCGGCAGTTATTGCGCTTGTGTATATAACGTTTATAGGCTCAATGATACTGGCTAATGATATGGCACTTATTACATTTTTGCCGCTTGGTTATTTTGTGTTGAGTTCAACTAATAACAAAAAGTACATGGCGTTTACTTTTATTATGCAGAATATCGCTGCAAATCTTGGAGGTATGATAACGCCTTTCGGCAATCCGCAGAATTTGTATCTGTATTCATATTATAATATACAAACAGCAGAGTTTATACAGATAATGGCATTACCTTTTATAATTTCTATAGTGCTTATAACTGCCTGTTGTTCTCTTTTGGGTAAAGAAGAACTGATTCTTGACGGCGAACACGAAGAGAAATTAAGCACGTGGAGAGTTATTGTATACAGCGTGCTTTTTATATTCTCTATAATGATAGTTTTCCGTACAGTTCCATATTATTGGGGGATTATTATAGTCCCATTCGCACTTTTGATACTTGACAGAAAAGCGCTTTTAAAAGTTGATTACGGGTTGCTTCTGACATTCTGTGCATTTTTTGTGTTTTCCGGAAATATGGCTCGTATTGGTGTAGTAAATAATTTCCTTAACTGGCTTATATCTAAAAACACGCTTCTTTACGGAGTGCTTTCGTGTCAGGTTATAAGCAATGTTCCAAGTGCTATATTACTTTCAAAATTTACACAAAATTATCAGGAACTTTTGGTCGCTGTAAATATTGGTGGGGCAGGTACATTGGTTGCCTCGCTTGCAAGCCTTATAACTTTTCGTGAATATTCCAAACGTGCTCCGCATGAAATCAGTACATATATGAAACTGTTTTCGGCATTTAATTTCGGTATACTTATAATACTTTTAATTGTTATGAGCATAAAATTTGCTTAATTATACACTGATGCATAAAAAATGCATAATTATGCATAGGATTATGCAGGTTCGAATAAACACGCATAAAACTTGCACAAAACTATGCCAAAAGCAGATATTTATTTGTAAAAAACCGAAAAATGTGTAAAAAATCCTAAAATTTGCTTGCATAATAATTCATTATATGATATTATTTGTGTATAATATTTCAAACATTATTTTTATTATTGGAGGAAATGAAAATGAGTGAGAAAAAAATCAAAAAAATTGTGTTGGCTTATTCAGGCGGTCTGGATACATCTATCATTATTCCGTGGCTGAAAGAAAACTATGATAATCCTGAGATTATTGCGGTTTCGGGTAACGTAGGTCAGGCAGACGAACTTGAAGGACTGGAAGAAAAGGCTATAAAAACAGGCGCTTCTAAACTTTATGTAGAAGACCTTACAGAAGAATTTGTTGAAGAACTTATTATCCCGGCAGTTCAGGCGGGCGCTAAGTATGAGGAATACTTGCTTGGTACTGCTTTGGCGCGTCCTATTATCGGTAAAAGACTTGCTGAAATCGCTATTGCTGAGGGTGCTGATGCTATTTGCCATGGTTGCACAGGTAAAGGTAACGACCAGGTGCGTTTTGAAATGGCTATCAAAGCATTTGCTCCCGGTATGAAGATTATCGCTCCTTGGAGAGAGTGGGATATTAAATCTCGTGAAGAAGAAATTGAATATGCTGAGGCACACAATGTACCTCTTAAAATAAATCGTGAAACTAACTATTCAAAAGATAAAAATATGTGGCACCTTTCACACGAAGGATTAGACCTTGAAGATGCTGGCAACGAGCCTTTGTATGAAAAAGAAGGATTCCTCGAAATGGGCGTATCACCCATTCAGGCACCTGATGCTCCTACATATATCACATTGGAATTTGAAAAGGGCAAACCTGTAGCATTTAACGGCGAAAAAATGAGTGCAAAAGAAATCATTTTAAAACTCAACGAAGTAGGCGGTGCTAACGGTATAGGTCTTTTAGATATTATAGAAAACCGTCTTGTTGGTATGAAATGCCGTGGTGTATACGAAACTCCCGGTGGCGAAATCCTTTATTTTGCACATAACTACCTTGAAACAATGTGTCAGGATAAAGCAGTTATGCATAAAAAACAGGAACTTGCAATTACATTTGCTGACTTACTCTACAATGGTCAGTGGTACACACCTTTGCGTGAGGCTCTTTCTGCTTTTGTTGAAAAAACACAGGAGCACATCACAGGTAAAGTAAGACTCAAACTCTACAAAGGCAATATTATCAAAGCAGGTGTATGGAGCGACTGGTCATTGTATTCAGAGGAAATTGCAACATTTGGTGAAGACGAAGTTTACGACCAGAAAGACAGTGCAGGATTTATCAACCTCTGGGGTCTGCCCGTAACTGTTCAGGCTCAGGTAAATGCAAAAAACACAAATAAATAATTTGGAGTAAATAATGAAAAAGATTTTTATTGACGGTAAGGCAGGTACTACCGGCCTTAGAATATACGAGCGTCTTCAGGGAAGAGAAGATATTGAACTTTTAACCCTTTCTGAGCAGGACAGAAAAGACCCTGCCTGCCGTAAGGCTATGTTAAACGCTGCTGATGTGGCATTTCTGTGCTTGCCAGACGATGCTGCCAGAGAGTCTGTGTCTATGGTAGAAAATCCTAATACTGTTGTTATAGATACGTCTACGGCACACCGCACAAATCCCGACTGGACATATGGTTTTCCGGAACTTTTCTTAAATGGGGAACACTGCATCGCATCCTCCAAGCGAATTGCAGTGCCCGGTTGCCATGCCAGCGGATATATCGCGTTGGTGCATCCTTTGGCGGCTCATGGAGTGATAGATAAATCGGTTAATCTTGTTTGTCATTCCATTACCGGTTATAGCGGTGGCGGTAAAAAAATGATTGCCG
>JAZSBW010000159.1:0-9709 GCA_045602585.1 Clostridia bacterium | reverse complement strand
ACTACAACGATTATAACACCATCTTCCGAAAGTCGTTTTCTGTCACGCAATACAATGTTACCTACATCGCCTACACCAAGACCGTGTACAAGCGTTATGCCTGACGGTACTGCACCGGATATCCTTGCGTTATCACGAGTGAATTCAAGCACTTTGCCGTTTTCCATAATAAAAATGTTCTTTTTGTCAATACCCATATACCTTGCAAGGTTTGCGTGCGTTTTTAAGAAACTGTACTCTCCGTGAACCGGAATAAAGTATTTAGGTTTTGTAAGTGCCAGCATAATTTTGAGTTCTTCCTGACAAGCGTGCCCCGAAACGTGCAGTTCGGCACTTCTGTCGTGAATAACATCTGCGCCTTTTTTCATAAGTTCGTTAACCACGTTGGCAACCAGTTTTTCGTTACCGGGTATGGGGTTAGCCGAAATTATAACCAAATCGCCCGACACAATCTCCACTTTTTTATGGTCGGAGTATGCCATTCTGTAGAGCGCACTCATAGTTTCGCCCTGACTGCCGGTTGTGATAATAACTATCTGGCTTGGTCTGTATTTTTTAACATCATCAATATCAATTAAAATATTATCGGGGATTGACATATACCCCAAATTGATTGCCGTTTCAAGTACGTTTACCATACTCCTGCCCGAAAGCGCCACCTTACGGTTTGTTTTATGCGCCGCTGTGATAATCTGCTGCACCCTATGTATGTTGGATGCAAATGTTGCCACGATTATGCGCTGTTTGGTGGATTTGAAAACGTCGTCAAGTTTTATGCCTACCGAACGCTCCGACATTGTAAAGCCCGGTCGCTCTGCGTTTGTGGAGTCGCTCATAAGCGCCAGTACGCCCTTTTTACCCAGTTGACCAAGACGGGTTAAGTCTATCATCTCGCCCGCTATGGGGGTAGAGTCTATTTTAAAGTCGCCTGTATGCACTATAGTTCCTACCGGAGTTGTGATTGCAACCGCCACTGCATCTGCAATAGAGTGGTTTGAACGGATAAACTCAACCGTAAATCCACCTACTTTAAAAATATCTCCGGGTATCTTGCGGATAAGTTCCGTAGTTGAGAGCAAGCCGTGCTCTTTTAATTTATTCTGTACCAGTCCGAGTGTAAGGTTTGTGCCGTATATCGGCACATTAATCATTTTTAAAAAGAACGGTATAGCGCCTATGTGGTCCTCATGACCGTGTGTCAGCACTATGCCTTTTACCTTGTGATGATTTTTCATCAGATATGTGAAGTCGGGAATTACAAGGTCTATTCCCAACATCTCCTCATCGGGGAAAGCCATTCCGCAGTCGATAAGCAATATTTCGTTACCGTACTCTATAACAGTAAGATTTTTGCCAACCTCGTTTAAGCCGCCCAGAGGAATTATTTTAAGTTTTGATGTTTTTGCCACAATAATCCTCCTTGTAGTTAAATTTTTATTCTCTCTTGCAAGGTAGTTTAATATATACATTTGTGTGTGCGTTCGCTTAAGATATATTCAGGCGAACTCCGACACAAATGTACTGTACGTACCTTGCTTTATTATTTCCAAAAATATGTAATCGAATACATATAATATTTGCAAACGGGCATAAAACCCCCTTGGTTTCGTGTAAAAATTATTTTTTAGTTGTTTTCGCGCGCGTAATAGAAGAGGTACTGCTGTGCAATACCGCTGTTTATGCCAAATTTCTCTTTAGCAAACGCGCTTATCTGCTTTAAAGACGCACCCTCACCAAGATAAAGTTCACGCACAATTCTCTGCACCCATACGTCCACAGGGAAGGCATCTCCCTTTTGCAGAGAAAAAAGCATTGTGCAGTCTGCCACCTTTGGCCCTACGCCTTTTATTTTCATAAGTTCAGCCTTTGCCGCATCTGTGGGCAAAGCGCTGATTTTTTTCAAATCAATTTCGCCTGAGGCGACTTTTTTTGCAGCGTCTATTATATACGATGTGCGGTACCCTGCGTTAATCGGTGCAAGGTCGTCTTCTGTAAGATTTGCTAAAGTATTACAATCTGGGAATGTGTAATAGTCCTTGCCGCTATACGAAATCTTTTCTCCAAAAAGTTCGCACATCTTCTTAATTATTTTTTTAATTCTCGGTATTTGGTTTTGTGTGGATATCACAAAAGATATCAGGCACTCAAATGGTTCCTGATTCAAAAGCCTTATACCCCAACCGAAATCCATTGCGCATTTTAGGTGCTCGTCATCTGACAGAGCGCCCTTAATACTGCCGTAATCTGTGTTCAGGTCAAGATACCTACACCAGAAATTTAAAAAATCGTCTTCACTGCAGTTTGAAAGACACAGTTTGCCTTCCTCTGCCCTGATATTTATAACTTTCCCCTGTGCAATGCCTGTAAAACTGCCGTCCTCCTCCTGCTCCCAACGGAAGCACTGACCGCACAGAAACGTGTGCACAGGATTAAAATGTTCAAGATTTGAAATAGTAATGGTGGCTGCGGTGCTGTCGTATTGATAACTGTATCCGTAACCCATAAAAATCACCAATATATAGTATAGCATATATTTTTTGCGCAGACAAGTATTTTTATAAAATTTTCTTCAGCCGTTTAAAAGAGAGTGTAAGGTTTAAAAGTTCGCTGGCATATAAAACGGCTATGTACCCGTAAATGCCCGTGTAGGGAAGCAGCATATATATTACGGGGACACGCAGAGCAGAGTCGAGTATATTTATTTTAAGCGAATACACCTGCTGATTAAGCCCCTTTAAAATACCGTCTGTAACGGAGTCTATATACATTGGTATTGTAAGAAGCGCAAGTGCGGTTATGTAGTTGCCTGCCTGAGTGTCGTTATAGAGAGCAAGTGCAAGTTTTCTGCCGGATATTATAAGAATTACCGCTATAACTGTTGCGAACACAAATGTATATTTCAGCGAAGTTACTGCCGCACGTCGGACGCTGTTTTTGTTTTGCTTTGCCTTGCGTGAGGATATTTCGGGTACAAGCAATGATGTAAAAGACTGCAGAAACACGTATGGGAAAGTTATAACGGGCATCGCCATAGCCTTAACTGTTCCGTAACGTGCAAGTGCGTTTGATGTTCCCGATTTTGTAAGGGCAGAGGGAATCAGCAGATTCTCCGCAGCAACAAGACCTGAACGCAGATATGAGCCTGCCGCAACTGGCATTGCTATGGAGAGCACAGACCGAAAACCGCTTTTGCTCTGTATGTACGAGTTGCGTTTTTTCAATGCAAGTGCATACATACAGAAATCGCACATACATGCTATAACGGCTGACGATGCAAGTGCTACTGCAGATATAAATACACCCGTATGCTGTGTGCCGAGTATTTTCATTAGCATAACCATTATAAACATATACGAAAACTCTTCTGCCATACGGCTTACGGTTATGCACGAAACTTTTTGAATACCCGTAAAGTAACCCCGCAAAACGCCCGATACCGATATAAACGGCAGAGCAACGGAAAGTATTTTCAGCGGCAGTTCTGTGCGCGGGTCGTCAAGCATATGCGCAGATATTTTTCCTGAAAAAGCAAATACGGATATAAATGATACAAAACCGAAAACAAGACTTATGCAAATACACTTTTTTACTATTTTGTCTGATGCACTGCGGCTTGAAGATTCCGATACCAGCCGTGTTGCCGCAAGCGGTACGCCCGACATTGCCACAGTAAGCGCAAATGAGTAGACCGACATCACCAGATGAAAAAGCCCCATCTGTGTCGCACCGAATCTGCCCGACACGTAAACAAAAAACCCCATTGACATGGATTGTATAACAAGCATAGAGAGTGTCAGCGACATTACACCCGTCACAAATTCTTTTTTCTTCATCAAAAACCGTCCTTTTTAAATATCTATGACGATTCGGCGAAGAATATAATACATGAATTATGTTACAATATGCCGAAGAAGATAATTTTCGCTTGACAAAACGCACATATAACTATATAATAAAAACATAATTATCATAGGAGTGGTATGGTTAATTGAGAATTATATCAGGCAGAGCAAGAGGAACAAATCTTTTCGCTCCCGAGGGGCTTGACACCCGACCTACGCTCGACAGAGTGCGTGAGGCTATTTTCAGTATGATATTTACACGAACAGACGGTGCGCGTGTGCTTGACCTTTTTGCCGGAAGCGGTGCTATGGGGCTTGAATCACTCAGCAGAGGCGCTGTTGCGGCGGATTTTGTGGACATCTCACCAAAAGCATGTGACTGTGTTCGCAAAAATATCGAAAAAACACGTCTTGAAGGCGCTAAGGTTTTAAATTCTGATTTTAAAACATTTTTAAGCAACTGTACCGAATGTTACGACATCATATTTTTAGACCCACCCTATGAGGCAGGATATTACAGCACTGCGTTGGATATTATAAAAGAACGCTCATTGTTAAGTGACGACGGAATAATTGTTCTGGAATGTTCCGTACCCGACGGATTTGACTGCCGTGGGTTTGAGGTTTACCGCCAGCGCAAGTATGGAAAAGCATCTGTATATATTTTGCAAAAGGAGAACTCTCTATGAAAAACATCGCTGTGTACCCCGGTTCGTTTGACCCTGTAACAAACGGACATTTAGATATTATCAAAAGAGCAAGCAGAGTTTTTGAAAAAGTATACGTTGCTATACTTGTAAACAGCGCAAAATCACCTATGTTTACAGAAGAGGAACGTGCCGATATGATAAGGCGTTCCGTTGCGGCAATGGGGCTTAAAAATGTAGAAGTGCACATCTTCAGCGGACTTTTAGTAGATTTTATATCACAAAAAGGCGCCAATGTTATTGTTAAAGGTCTGCGCGCTGTGTCGGACTTTGAATACGAATTCCAGATGGCGCTTATGAACCACAAGTTGCTGCGTGAGGTTGAAACTATGTTTATGATGACCAGCAACAAGTATTCATATCTCAGTTCCAGTATTGTTAAAGAGGTCGCAAAATACGGCGGTAACTTGAACGGTCTGGTGCCTGACGATCTTATAGACGAAATTACTAAGCGAGCGATGCAGAAAAAATAAATATACCATTTTTGAAAGGATTGGTGAACAAATGGAAAGAGGTACTGATATAATCGAATTATTGAGCGAATTGGAGGACATTATAGACAGCGGCTTTGAATTCCCCATTATTCACAAAACATTTGTCAACAAGGAAGAAATAATGGAGATTATCAGAGATATAAGTTTACATATTCCTGAAGAGGTTCGTGTGGCAAAAACCGTTGCTGAGGACAGACAGAGAATTTTAAGCGACGCTCAGCAGAAAGCAGACCTTATCATCAAAGGTGCAGAGGAAAAAATCGTTTCCTTAATCGACGAGCACGAGATTACAAAACGTGCCAACGCTAAAGCGAACGAGATTATTGCCGCTGCTCAGGCTAACAGCCGTGAGATAAGACTCGGCACATTACAGTTTGCAGATGATGTGCTTAAAAAAGCAGAACTCGGTCTGCGTGATGTAAATGCACAGTCAAGCGCAAGCCTTACAAAACTTACCGACACACTTCGCAACAGCAGAGCTGAACTTCAAAATGGAAAACGCTAATAAAGTAAAAAGAGCCGTTATAAAAGTAGGTACGTCTACCCTTACGTATGAGGGTGGACGCCTTAATATACGCAGAATTGAAAAACTGGTTAAAACTATTGCCGATATCCGCAACAGCGGTATAGAGGTGGTGCTGGTGTCATCAGGCGCTATAGGTGTAGGTATGGGCAAAGCAGGAATTTCCAAACGTCCAGATTGCACCAGAGAAAAACAGGCGCTTGCGGCGATTGGCCAGTGTGAACTTATGAATTTTTACAGTACAATTTTTGAAAATTACTCGCACACGGTTGCACAGATACTCCTTACACGTGACGTTACGGATAAAGAGCAGATGCGCACCAATGCCAAAAACACGTTTGAGATGCTCTTTTCTTTAAATGCTATCCCGATTGTAAACGAAAACGACACTATCTCTACCGAGCAGATTGAATTTGGCGATAACGATACCCTCTCTGCCATAGTTGCAGAACTTGTGGGTGCTGATTTGCTTGTACTGCTCTCTGATATAGATGGTCTGTATGATAAAGACCCTCACAAATTTTCCGATGCACGCATAATTGACGAGGTTGCAGAGATTACGGACGACATACGTGCACTTGCAGGCGGTACGGGAACATCACGTGGAACGGGCGGTATGGTAACCAAGATTGCCGCTGCCGAAACTGCCACAAGCGCAGGTGTTGATATGATCATCACCAACGGCGCAGATCCCGATGTTCTTTATGATATATTTGACGGCAAAAAAGTAGGAACTTTATTCAGGAAAAAGATATGATTGAAAAACTTTTAGATTCAATGCGCGGTTATGCGCACGAAAATTATGTACCCATAGTCCGCCCCGAAACGGAGCGGATTTTGTGTTCAATAATAGAAAAAATTAAACCCAAACGTATGCTCGAACTCGGCGCGGCGATTGGGTATTCTGCTATATCGTTCAGCCGGTATATTGCTGATGACGGCATTATAATAACAGTTGAGCGTGACGAACAGCGTGCCGCTATGGCAAGGCGAAATATTGCAGAATCAAACCTTACGGGCAAAATCCGTCTTATAGAAGACGACGCACTTACGCTTTTGCGGTCAATGGATAACAAAGTGGATATAATATTTTTAGATGCCGATAAATCACATTATATAGACTACTACGAGGATTGTTTGCGTTTGCTCTCTGACGGCGGAATTATAATTGCGGATAATGTTTTATTTGCGGGGCTCGTTGAAAAAGAGGGCGAGGTAGAGCATAAACACAGAACTATCGTTACTAATCTGCGCCTTTTTATAAAAACTGTTCAGGAAGACGACAGAGTGACAAGCGAACTTTTAAAAACAGAAGACGGGATTATGATTATTAGGAAGAAGTAACAACAGTATACAGTTATCAACATATTTTTTGATTCCAATATTTAGGCAAAAATACGCTGATGAATATAATATTGAAGGTGATATATATGAAAAAACCTGAACTTTTAGCACCTGCGGGAAGTTTTAATACATTAAAATACGCGCTTGCATACGGTGCAGATGCCGTTTATGTAGGCGGAGAAGAATTTTCGCTGAGAACTGCATCTAAAAACTTCAGCCGTGCAGAACTTGAGCAGGCGGTGCGCTATACTCACGGTCTTGGTAAAAAGATATATGTGGCTGTAAACATCTTCTGCCACAACGACGACATTGCAGACCTTGAAGAATACGCAAAGTATTTAGAACTCATCGGCATTGACGGAGTTATAATATCAGATATCGGTGCGCTTTCCGCAGTAAAGGCGGCGGCACCGAGATTGCCTATCCACATAAGCACTCAGGCAAACACCACCAATGCATCAGCGGTTAAAGCATGGCAGACACTTGGCGCAGTTAGGGTTGTACCTGCGCGCGAACTCTCGCTTGACGAGATTAAAAAAATCAAAAGCGAAACAGATTGCGAGATAGAGTGCTTTATACACGGAGCAATGTGTATATCGTATTCGGGCAGATGCCTTATGAGTAACTACTTTACAGGCAGAGGTGCTAATCAGGGTGCGTGCGCGCATCCGTGCCGCTGGGAGTATACAATTACAGAAAAAACACGTCCCGACGAGCAGATGCCAGTTGTAGAAACCGAACGAGGCACGTTTATATTCAATTCAAAAGATTTGTGTATGATAGAGCACATACCCGCTCTTATAGATGCAGGGATAGACAGTTTTAAAATAGAGGGCAGAGTTAAAAACGAACTTTATGTTGCCACTGTTGTAAGTGCATACCGTGCGACGATTGATGCTTATATGGAAAACCCAGATGCGTATAAAACTGACGAATCTATACTTGAAGAACTTACAAAGGTAAGCCACAGAGGGTACACAACAGGTTTTTATTTCGGCAAACCCGATGCCGATGCGCATAATTTTGAAAGCAGTGAATATATCCGTGACTACGGCATAGTGGGCGTTGTTAAAGAGTATGAAGAAACTACCGGCATTGCAACAATTGAACAAAGGAACAGATTTTTTGGCGGCGATGAACTTGAAGTACTTGTGCCGAACGGCGGATATTTTACCCAAACGGCGCAGGATATGAAAAACGAACGTGGCGAAAGTATAGACGTTGCCCCCAACGCACAAATGACTGTATTTATGAAAATGAGCAAACCCGTAGCGGAATTTGCAATATTGCGTAAAAAATTGTAAACTTTGTTATAAATTTAACAAAAAGCCTTGACATTTATGAAAAAATTTTTTAAAATAAAAAAAGGATTTTAAAGGTAAATATAGAATAATGTATAATATGGGAAAGAATTAGATTTTAATATAAATACAGGAGGAGAAACTATCATGAAAACCAACAACAAAAAAGTTCTTGCTTGGCTTGACGAGATGGCTGCTATGACCAGACCTGCCGAAATCGTTTGGATTGACGGCAGCGAGGCACAGTTGGAAGCGTTAAGAGAAGAGGCTTGCGCAACAGGAGAAATGATTAAACTTAATCAGGAAAAACTCCCCGGTTGCTACTACCACAGAACTGCAGAAAATGACGTTGCTCGTGTAGAGGACAGAACATTTATCTGCACACCTACCAAAGAAGAGGCAGGTCCCGTTAACAACTGGATGGACCCCGAAGAAATGTACGCTAAACTTAAAAAACTCTACGACGGTTCTATGGAAGGCCGTACAATGTACGTAATTCCTTATTCAATGGGTCCCGTTGGCTCACCTTTCTCAAAGATTGGTATTGAGTTAACAGACAGTATCTACGTTGTACTTAACATGGCTATTATGACAAGAATCGGCGACGCTGTTATCGACGCTCTTGGTGATGACGGCGACTTCGTAAAATGTCTGCACGCTAAAAAAGACGTTAATCCCGAGGAAAGATACATTGTTCAGTTCCCTCAGGATTCTACAATCTGGTCTATCAACTCTGCTTACGGCGGTAACGTACTGCTCGGTAAAAAATGCTTTGCACTCCGTATTGCATCTTACCTCGGTATGAAAGAGGGCTGGATGGCTGAGCATATGCTTATCTTAGGTTTGGAAAACCCACAGGGCGAAGTTAAGTACATCTGTGCTGCATTCCCCTCTGCTTGCGGTAAAACAAATCTGGCTATGCTTATTCCGCCCGAGTACCTTAAAGAAAAAGGCTACAAAGTATGGACTGTCGGTGACGACATTTCATGGCTCCGTATCGGTGATGACGGCAGATTGTATGCTATCAACCCCGAAGCAGGTTTCTTCGGCGTTGCTCCCGGTACAAGCGAAAAAACCAACTTCAACGCACTTGAAGCAACCAAAAAGAACACAATCTTTACAAATGTTGCTATCAATAACGACGACAACACCGTTTGGTGGGAAGGTCTTGATAAAAATCCGCCCGTTAATGCTACAGAGTGGAAAGGCGCTCAGGTTAACGGTGTAGAATACACAGCAGCAGGTAACAAACTTGCTCACCCCAACTCAAGATTTACTGCTCCTGCAGTTAACTGCCCATGCATTTCAAAAGAATTTGAAAACCCACAGGGCGTGCCGATTTCTGCTATCGTATTTGGTGGTAGAAGAGCAAAAACTGCTCCACTCGTATACGAAGCATTCGATTGGCAGCATGGTGTATTTGTTGGTGCTACAATGGCATCTGAAACAACAGCTGCAGCAGCAGGTGCTGTAGGTGTTGTAAGACGTGACCCAATGG